>JAUVJT010000168.1 GCA_030592225.1 Candidatus Stahliibacteriota bacterium
CTTCACTCCATCGTAACTTCTTATAGTAATTTCTTGCATGGCGCTCACTAGTAAACAACCTCGAATGCGATAATAGTCCCATCTAATCCTATTATACTTACTCCGATCTCGTGGTCAATCACCTAACCCAATATTACCAAGATACCCCTTGTCAGTTTGAGGGGAAAGTACAAGGGCCGACCAACATCCCGGATGTCAGTCGGCCCCTGCGATATCCAATCGGGGTGGCTATGCCTTCTTGAACGGGCAGACGGGCAGAACCGTGCGGCCCAGGTTTTCGTTTATTACCTCGGCCATGGCAAGATAAATCGCGGAAAGTCCGCAGATGATGCCTTCAAATCCTGCAATCTTGATCATCAGGGCAGCGGTCGCGCCCGTGGTCCAATGTCCAATCGCCAACAGCCAGAAAAGTATGGTCAGGCTCAAAAACACAAAGAACAGAGCGAAGTTTTTCTTCAGGGTGGCAAACGTCATGCAGAAGGTAAACAGACCCCAGAAGAACAAATACCACGCCAGGAACGGTGCAGGGGTTGGCTCTAGGCCCAGCTTGGGCGCAAGCACGATGAACACCAGGGTCAGCCAGAACAGGCCATACGACGTGAACGCAGTGGTGCCGAAGGTGTTGCCTTTGCGGAATTCCAGAATCCCTGCGATGATTTGCGCCATGCCGCCGTAGAATATGCCCATTGCCAGAATCATGGCACCGATGGGAAAGAACCCGGCGTTGTGGATATTCAGCAGAACGGTGGTCATCCCGAAGCCCATGAGTCCCAGAGGCGCGGGGTTGGATAATTTTTGTTCCATCAATTTCCTCCAAAAGGTTGGTTCAGATTTAATGATGCATTATATCGCGGCATCAGCGGGTGTCAATTTGATTAGATGACATCCCGTTTTCCTTGACGTCTCATTAAAGGTGCGGTATACTAACTTGTTGAATAAGATCGCAGAGAAACCCAGCTTCCGAAAAGGGGTGGCAGGATTTTCCATAGCCACCGGTATCTCCCGTCTCACCGGTCTGGTGCGGGAGGTGGTGATGGCTTCCCTTTTCGGTGCCGGGTTTGCCAAGGACGCCTTTGAGATAGCGTTCCGCATTCCCAACCTTCTGCGCGACTTCTTTGCCGAGAACGCGCTCTCAGCCTCGTTCGTCCCGGTATTCGTGGAAAAGATGGGAAGCACAGACCGCCGCGACCTGTGGCGTCTTGCAAACAACCTGTTCAACACACTTCTCATCGTCGTGGGCGCATTTGTCATCCTCGGCGTTATTTTCTCGCCCCAGATCGTCTCGGTTATCGGGCACGGGTTCAAGGGTGTGCCGGGCAAGATAGAACTCACCACCCAGCTCAACCGGGTGCTGTTCCCTTTTCTCCTCTTTATCTCCCTTTCGGCATGGTCTGCCGGCGTGCTCAATGCCCACAACCGGTTCTTTTTGCCTGCGGTCTCATCGGCGCTCTTCAATCTCGGCTCCATCGCGGTCGCTTACCTGAGCTACAACTTCTGGGTATCCAGGGGTCTTGACCCCATCATGGGCATGGCAGTGGGCGGTCTGGTAGGGGTGTTCTTCCAGTTTTTGATTCCCTACATCGCGGTGTGGACAAAAGGCTACCGTTACCGGTCATACGTCAACTGGCGTTCGCCTGATTTATGGAAGGTGCTCAAGCTGTGGGTCCCGGTGGTTCTGGGACTCGGCCTGGTGGAAATCCAGGTCGCGGTTGATACCTTTCTTGCCGCTTTATTTGAGCAAGGCTCCATCTCATGGTTGAACTACGCCTACCGGGTGATGCACCTGCCCCTGGCGCTGTTCGGCGCGGCAGTGGGGACGGTAAGTCTCACTTTATTCTCCAGACAAAAGGCCGAAGGCGATCTTGCCGGTCTTGCCGCATCCATCCAGCGCTCGCTGCGAATTATCTCCGTGCTCCTCATCCCCACCCTTTTATTTTTCATTGCATTTGCTCATCCCATCATCCGGGTGATATACCAGCGCGGCGCGTTCACTCCCGTTGATACAATGAACACCGCCGCAGCGCTCATGCTGTACGTGGCAGGCATCTGGGCGGCTTCCTCGGTTCGCACCATGTCAGTGGCGTTCTACGCGTTCCGCGACTCGCGCACCCCCATGTTCGTCAACCTGGCAAGCGTGGTGCTCAACATCAGCCTCAATCTCTCGCTTGCTTTTTTTGTGCTCCAGGTGCGTCAGTTTCGCGCGTTCGCGTTCGCCACTACGTTCTGCTCCTTTTTTTCCATGACGCTGCTCATATTCCTTCTCAAGCGCAAGATAGGCATCTGGAAGGCTTCCGATCATCCCATCTACGGTTTGCGGGTGTTCATTGCGGCAGCGCTTGCGCTTGCCCCTGTCTATTTCACCTACCGGTATTATTTTATTGACAGGATCGAGGGGTTCCTCCCAACCCTTCTTATGCTGGGTGCAGGATTTACAATAGCCGCCCTTCTCTACTATCTCATCGCCCGCCTCATGGGGTTGAAGGAGATAGCAGGTATCCTCAAACGCAAGTAGACTTTAACATCCCTTGACAAATCTGCAATCAGGGATATGATTGTACAAAAGGAGGTTAGTATGGAGAAAACTACAATCCTTGCAAAGATCCGGGTGTCAATGAAATTCTCAGAAGAAGCTTACGGTTGGCTAAGTGAGATATCGAAAAGGAATGTTTGGTTCGCTAAGGAAGAGGGAAAGCCTTTCTTTTTTGAATTCAGAGGGTTGTGGAAAAAGGCTCTGATTTCTTCAAGTGAACCAATAATTCATGATTACTTCCTTGATCTTGGTTTGCCCGAGGAAAAGCTTCCTCGGATTAAGCTATATGAATCTTATCCAGGATCGTGGATAATGGATGCGGCCTTGGAGATCATTGGATCAGTAGGGGAAGCATTTTTGATCCTGAAAGGACTTTCAGAACTGCCCAAGATTGCAGATGGTTTAATGAAATTAGGGGATCGACTGAGACAGGCGTTCACAAAAGAAGCAAATCAAAAAGCAACCGAAGCCCTTACTACACAGGCAAAACATAATAATTTACCTCCTTCTCCTCCTAACCCGATTCGTACTGATTACATTATTGATGCCCGTCCTATTATCGCATTAACTTCCGTGACTACATCTCATAAGCTCCACATGGGAATTGCTGTAACACGAGGGACATTTATCCTTGAGAATCTAGGAGATGAGCCACTAAGAGATATAAGGATAGGTATATTCAAGAGTGATTCACCTCAAAATGAATGGAGATATGCAGACTCCTACATGGGAGAAGTGGCTATACTATCCTCAAAGCAAACGATTACAAAGGAAGTAACTGACTTCAGAAATTCCGATGATATCCCTTTGGACCTTTCCGATGATATACCCTTTTATGTAGACTGTTGGATTCAAGATACACATGGTATTTATCTCTTTATGTTCTATCTAAAAGTGGACTAACTACTAAATACAGTCTGCTACCGCTCCTTAATCAACGGCACAATGCCGGGCAGTTCCTTGCCTTCGAGGAATTTAAGGCATGCGCCGCCGCCGATTGATGCGTGGGTCAGGCTGTCCTTGAAGCTGAACATATTCAGCATGGCCAGGGAGTCGCCGCCGCCGGTTACCGTTGTCGCTCCCCGTTTAGTCGCCTTGACCATTGCCTTGGCTATCTCGCGTGACCCTTCGGCGAACGAGCGTTCCTCAAACGCGCCCAGCGGACCGAACCACAGGATGGTGTTTGCCTTTGAGATTGATTCGATGAACGTCTTTCGGGTCTGGGGTCCGATGTCAAAACCTTCGAGGTGTTCGGGAAAGTCGTAGGCAGGTACCACCTGTCTCTTCTCCGGTTCGGCATAGGACGGCGCCGCCACGTAGTCTTCGGGAATCTTGACCTTTGGTGAGTCGGCGATGTCGTCTATCTCGTCTATCAGATTCTCGTTAATTATGGAGAACCCGACCCTTCGTCCCCGCGCGCGCTGTATGGTGTATGATGAGCCGCCGCCGACGAGTACCTCGTCGGCTTTATCCATAAGGAAGCGTACCGATCGCACCTTGTCCCGGATTTTTTTGCCCCCGATGATGATGATGTAGGGTTTTTCCGGCGCATGGGTGAGTTTACTGAAGTATTCCACCTCTCTTAACAGAGAAAACCCTGCCGCCGGATGGGCAAATTGTCTGGGCAGTGCCGAAACGCTGGCCTGTTCCCGGTGCGAAACGGGAAAGGCGTCGTTCACGTAGTGCTCACCATAGGCGGCAAGCGCTTTGGCAAACTCAATATCGTTACTGCGTTCCCCGGAATGGAATCGCAGGTTTTCCAGGAGGAACACGTCGTCCGGCTTGGCTGCCGCCAGGCTTGCCTTGGTGGTTTCGCAGAACAGGTGGGCGAGAAAGTTCACTCTGTGCTGCAATATCTTTTGCAGCTCCGGAACCACCCTGGCCAGACTCTTATCCGGACTGGCCCCGCCCTGGGGTCTGCCCCAATGTGAGATGATGATGGGGATGGCGCCTTTATCGAGTATGTACTGCAGGGTATCTATGGTGCCTTTGATGCGCGCATCGTCGGTGATGAGTCCTTCAGGGTTGATGGGGATGTTGTAGTCCACCCGTACCAGAACCCTATCGCCTTTCCTTATGGCTAACTCCTCAACGCTTCGCAGGATCATAACCGTGCACCGATGTAGCACACCAGGTCATGAATCCGGCTGGCATAGCCCCACTCGTTGTCGTACCATGAAAACACCTTTAC
>JAUVJT010000148.1 GCA_030592225.1 Candidatus Stahliibacteriota bacterium
CCCGGAAACTGTATCTCTACCTCAAAGAGCTAGAATTCAGGTTTAATAACAGACAAGCTCCTGACTTATTTGGACTTATCAGTTCGCAGCTTGTCAAATCACTCCGGTTTCATGGATAATCACCTATTGTTTTTACGGACTGGGAGGCGGTAGATGCGAACAAGCCAGGGGAGGCCGAATTGACTTGATGTATCGCTATGCGGGAGGAAAACGATTCATAGAACAAAGTCATCCCCCAAAAACGTGGAACCGGCTTGCAATAATCGGACAGGCTGGAGCAATGATTACCCGGGAAGGCTTCAGCTATGTTGAAATGTCTGAAGGATCACCGGTGGAGATTTTCCCCTGGGGAGAGCTTGGATTTGAATTTGAATTCCTGGAGAATCCTTCGCTGTCAGCCCAGTTCGGGTTGTTGTTCCCGTACATTCCGACCTTAACCTTCCTTGCCGGTATACCTCTGCGTAAACGTGAAATTGCTACCGTTGGTTTCAAAACCGTGTGCTACGTGCCGTATTCTGTCTTTCTTACCTTGCACCCCCTTGAGAGATTGCATCTATCGGTACAGACCAATCCGGTGGTTCTGTTCTACGAAGGAGAATGGGAAGTGCAGGCGGTTTTGGGAATTGACATAATCAATCGAAAGCATTGATTCCCATCCCATTCCAAGTATGATAGATACATGAACCGCCAATCCCTGGGTAAGCACGGCGAGGAGATGGCCGAGAAATTTCTTAAAGACCGCAAGTACAAGATACTCGCCCGCAACTTTTACACCCGGTGGGGTGAACTGGATATTGTTGCCAGGGATAAGGAGACGGTGGTTTTCGTTGAGGTCAAGGCGAGGAGCGAAACCGATTTTGCCCGGCCCGAGGAATCGGTCAACTTCACCAAACAGAAACATTTGAGAAAAGCGGCCCAGATATGGTTATTGGAGAACTATCACAGCGATTTGCCCGCCTGCCGGTTCGACGTGGTCTCGGTGGTGTTTGACAAAGATGACAATCACACCATAGAGCACTTCGAGAACGCTTTCACTTAACCCGGCAACCGCATCGCTCAATACATCCCCTTGCGCTTGAAAACCCCGCGTAAATGCGTATCCTTTTATGATGGATAGGGTATGTTAGCAAAAGTGACCTCCGCCGGACTTCTGGGCATTGACGCCTACAAGGTCGAGGTGGAGGTTGACACCGCGCGCGGTCTGCCCGCGTTCACCACCGTAGGCCTGCCCGAGGGCGCGGTCAAGGAATCCAAAGACAGGGTGCTGGCCGCGGTCAAAAACTCAGGCTTTCCCCTGCCTGCGGCAAGGATAACCGTGAACCTGGCTCCAGCCGACGTCAAAAAGGAAGGCGCAGCCTACGACCTGCCCATCGCTTTGGGAATCCTGGCATGCCGGGGGGTGATCCCGCCCGAAGAGTTGAGCAAGTACCTGATAGTCGGCGAGCTTTCGCTTGACGGCTCACTGCGGCCGGTAAAGGGCGCGCTGTCAATAGCCGCGCTGGTGCAGGAATTAAATTTTGAGGGGCTGATCCTTCCCGCACAGAACGCACCCGAGGCGGCCATACACGGCGACGGGTTCTGCTATCCTGCCAACTCGCTGGTCGAGGTGATGCGGTTCTTAAACGGTGAGGAACAAATAGAGCCGACCAGGGTGGACGTTGAGGAGCTGTTCCGGGAGGAAATGACGTGGCCGGTGGATTTTGCCGAGGTCAAGGGTCAGGAACACGCCAAGCGCGCGTTGGAGGTGGCCGCGGCAGGCGGGCACAACATTTTGCTGGTGGGGCCGCCCGGCACGGGCAAAACCATGCTGGCAAAAAGGTTTCCGACGATACTGCCTCCCCTCTCGCTCGAAGAGGCTTTGGAAACCACTCGCATCCACTCGATATCCGGCCTGCTGGACGCAGGCAAAGCACTGGTCGCAACACGACCCTACCGCTCTCCCCACCATACCATATCCGACGCCGGCCTGATTGGCGGAGGCCAAATACCCAGGCCGGGCGAGGTTAGCCTGGCGCACAACGGAGTTTTATTTTTGGATGAGCTGCCCGAGTTCCGGCGCAACGTGCTGGAGGTGCTCAGACAACCACTGGAAGACGGCAGGGTGGTCATCTCAAGAGCCAAGATTAGCATCCCCTATCCTGCCAGATTTACGTTGGTTGCAGCCATGAACCCCTGCCCGTGCGGGAACCTTACAGACCCGGTCAACATCTGCCGGTGCACCCCGCCGCAGATTCAGCGATACCGGTCGAGAATTTCCGGCCCGCTGCTGGACCGCATAGACATACACCTCGAAGTCCCTAAGTTACGCTTTGACGAGATTAGACGACGTGAGTCGGGTGAACGCTCCGAGGATATTCGCAAACGGGTGGTCAAAGCGAGAGAGATACAACTTACGCGATTTAAGGAACTTAAGCGCAAGCACCCCATATACTCCAACGCGCAGATGGGAGCCAGGGAAACCAGACAGTATTGCCATATCTCACCTGATTCCGAGCACTTACTGAAGACCGCCATGGAACGCTTCGGGCTTTCGGCACGCGCCCACGACAAAATTCTCAAGGTCGCCCGCACCATAGCCGATCTCGCAAACGCAGACCACATAAGGCCTCAGCACATTTCGGAGGCAATCCAGTACCGCAGTCTCGACCGCAAGGTGGATATCTAAAAAGGTGGTCAAAAGCTACCCAAAAGGTGGTCAAAAGATGGTCAGAAGTTGGACAAAAGGTGGACAAACCTGCGGCTGAAATAAGTTGGTCAAAAGGTGGTCAGAAGATGGACAAAAGTTACCCAAAAGTTGCCGGTGAATTTCCAGTACCGAAGCCTTGACAGGAAGGTAGAAATGTAGATAATACGGAGGAGGTATAATGGAATTATCACAGGAAGAAGCGGATCGCTTTAGACATATGCCGAAAGATTTCGATTCCGTAAATGCAATAGACCTCTCGAACATAGGTGTAGGCTTAGTGTTTCCTGCAATGAGTCACGATCTGAAAGAGAGATTCCTAATTGATATCTGGCAGGCAAAGATCAAATTATCAAAATGGAGACACCAAGAACGTGTCAGGAAAACTATACCTCTTATGCGGCTAGAAATAGATGGCTCCCCCCATATCAATCGCAATGTATCTCAAGAAGATATAGAGCGTGTCCGAACTGAATACGGTTGGCCTTTTGCACTTAAACTGGAAGGAACTCATATTCATGTCTACATCGAGAACTATGGAGACCGATGGGCTTTTCCTGTATCGATTTTCCCTGATCTTCAAAAAGCAATCGATTCTCAACCCATTAACTA
The DNA here is from genome assembly GCA_030592225.1 of Candidatus Stahliibacteriota bacterium. GTDB lineage: Bacteria > Hydrothermota > Tepidihabitantia > B3-TA06 > B3-TA06 > B3-TA06. Next base: position 3,296 of record JAUVJT010000148.1, read on the forward strand.
CGCACGTATTATTGCCGCTTTTTTGAAGGAATGCAACTTCTCCCAAATACCTCCCTTTGTTCAAGGTATAGTTCATGGATGATTTCAACTGTCAAACTTTGGTAAAAAAATACTCCGAGTGGTTACAGGAAGAAACTAACATTAAATCTATTGCGGATGGAGTTTGTGAAATCACAACCCCTTTCTTAGATAGGCATAACGACTATATCCAAATCTATGTAACCCAAAGGGATAATTTGTTGATCCTCTCTGATGGAGGATACTCCCTTGCTGAATTACGAAGTAGTGGAGTGGAATTAAAAGAGTGGAGAGAACAACTATTCGATGAAATAACAAGAGCTTTCGGCATTACACAAGAAGATGGACAACTAATAGCTATCTCTTCATTAGAAGAAGCCCCACAGCGTAAACTTGATCTAATTCAAGCAATATTAGCTGTCAGCGATATGTACATCTCAGCGAGACCTTACAAAACAAGTGTTTTCAAACACGAGGTTGAAAGTTACTTCATCGAAAAAGGGGTAAGATTCGTACCTACCGTCAGACTCATTGGAAAATCCAGATTAACCCATAATTTTGATTATATTGTACCTCGTTCCCAAAAGCGCCCCGACAGACTACTTAAAACACTTAGTCACCCTGATCGTAATTCCGCAATTTCCTACATGTTGCAAGTATCTGATGTTAGACCTGTTAGAGAAAAATTTGAGGCTTTAGCGATAATGAATGACCTTGAATACATGGTAAAGTCCCAGATTGAACAAGCTCTAAAAGAATATTCTATTGTACCCTTCAGGTGGTCTCAACGGGAACAATTTATAGCTCAACTCATCGATTAATCCCCCTCAATTCACTCAACATCAGGGGACACGCTTTCTAGAATTTAGCTCCAAAGGGCGACGCATGCGTCGCCCCTACTTATTTTACCGTATCCCATAGGGTAGAATTAAGGTGGGAGTAAATGGAGAACGCATACATCATCCCCAGTCGGGCGCTCGCAATGACTACATACTTTGTTCTACATTCCACTCAATTTACTTGACATCGGCGAAAATTTAACTATATTTACATCGTAAACGCCATACCTTAAGGAGCAACATGAGTAAGGGTTCCAGAAAGGTATGGAGAGGTTTAGGGTATTTCATCCAACTCATAATATGTGGACTGGGATCGTTGGGGTTATATTTGTTTGCAAACGCATTTCAAATACTTGTCGAGAATCGGTTGAAATTCTTCGACGCCTCTACCATACCTGCTGATTTTGGCCTGACCGCCCTGCTGGCCCCGCCGTTTGCCGGTCTCGGGCCACGATTGAGATTCCTGATATTCCTCGCCGTCATGGGAATTTTCGGTGCGGTTATGTCCCTGATGAACCGCCAAACCCGCACGTTGAACAAAACTGCGGGAGCGATGGTTGCATTGGTTTCAGCCTACGTATTCGCCGGATTGTCATTCCTGTGCGCGATTGTGTTCGGGGTGCAGTGGATGGTGGAAATCCACCTGGTGGGCCGGATTTTCATCTCGGTTGGACTCCTCCTGGGAATGTACTGCGTCGCGGCAGCCGGAGTCAGACCGGAGCGACACCGGTTCCTGACCGCGCTGATAATGGCTGTAATCACCCTGCCCGCCCAGTTTATCTTACTGCTTCCCATCTACCAATACGTCCATCCAAATGCGTTGATAATGATTGGGGTTGGGCTAGCCGGCCTGGCCGTAAACCTGGGCGCTTACTCCGTGGCCATGAAGAAATCGTACGAGAAGTCCCCTATTTTGTTGTAGGGCAAAGCAAAATCAAGGCGATTTTATTCAACCAAATCACAACCAATTTAACTTGCGTGGGTTCAATACAACACCTTTACCCAAAGAACAGACACAGGGGAAAGCGAAAGGATTTATGCCATGCTGAAGATGTATGCACAAGGAATATCACCTAACGGAGCGCGAGCGGACAGCGTGCCCCTTAAGCGTTTTATGCGCTTATAGGATATAGATATGATGAGTAAACAGGGGATTTCCGTGCGCCAGATGGCTGTGTTTTTGGACCGTAGTCCTTCCAGCATCTCTCGGGAGCTGCCGGGGCTTCGTCGCGTGGAGTGCGGGTTCTCCAACCCGCGCATTATTTATTATGGTGATTATCCATGAAACCGGAGTGATTTGACAAGCTGCGAACTGATAAGTCCAAATAAGTCAGGAGCTTGTCTGTTATTAAACCTGAATTCTAGCTCTTTGAGG
>JAUVJT010000180.1 GCA_030592225.1 Candidatus Stahliibacteriota bacterium
CGTGGGTCGGATGGCCGAAGGCCGGGACATGACCTTTGATGAGGTTGATGCGGCGGCGCGCGGACGCATTTGGTCAGGACCGGACGGCGTTCGTGTCGGTCTGGTTGACGAGGTTGGCGGCATCATGGACGCGGTTGATGAAGCGCGCAAGATGGCTGAACTGGACTCTGACTGTGCAGTGGTCTTCTACCCCAAGCCCAAGGCGGCGTTCGACCTCAAGGAAGGTTTCGGCGTTACCGATATCCTTAGTCTGGATATGCTTCCTTCCTGGCTTAGTGAGAACATGCTGTACATCGTGCCCTACCAGATAGAGGTGCCGATAGATTAGGTTCACCTCAAAAGAAAATAGTAGGGGCGACGCATGCGTCGTCCCTACCTTTTAATCTCTATGATGAAGACCTACTTTAGTACCACCAACCTTCCTGTTTTGGTAAACGAAGCGCTCGAGAGTTTGTAAAAGTATACCCCGTTTTGCATGCCTGTTGCATCCAGAACCACAGAATGCTCGCCTGCATCCAGCACACCGTCTACCACGGTCGCTATCTCTCTGCCAAGAACGTCAAAAACCTTAATGGTGACGTTCTCCCGGCTCCCAAGCGAGAAGGATATGGTAGTAGATCGGGCAAAGACACCGGGTGAAACTGGGTCGAGTTCATAAGATGGAGGCAAGGTTGGTTCCTGTATGTCCGGTTCATCATCCGGGATGGGGTGAGCCAGAAAAAACTTCCACATTTCATCGTTGGCAAAGATTGCCTTGGAAGGCTCGTCAGCGTTGGGTCTGAGTTTCACCCCGCCCGGCCAGGAGTGTTTGCCGTCCTCGGTGGTCCACAGCACCACCTCGCAGCTATCATCGCTTCGCGTCCACCTCTGGCGCAGCGCACCGGAGTCGTTATAAAAGGTATCAGGGCCGATACTACACTCCAGCCTCCGTGCCCAACCTTCCATCACCGAATCCACTTCGGCAAAGTAGGCTCCTGACAGGCCGTCGCCCACCCCGCCGTAATAGGGTTCGTTGGAGTCGTCCCGGGCGTGGAAGTGCATGATTGATATCGGTCGGGAGGGCTGGCAGGCGTCCCAGTCCTCAATCATCAATACCCCTGCCACCGGTCCGATGGCCGCAATCTTATCGGCCAATTCGCACGCTAACCTATGCGACATGATTCCGCCGTTAGACATCCCCGTTGCGTACACCTTTTTCGTATCAACGACGTAGTTTGCGGCAAGGGTGTCAATCAACGCTGAGATGAATCCCACGTCGTCAATGTTGTTGTTCATTGCGTAGCCGCAGCAGGTGCCGCCGTTCCAGGTAGTAAAGGTTCCCAGTCCCTGAGGGTAAACCACGATGAACGAACCTTCCGATGCGGTATCAGCCTTCTCGCTCAAGCGGGACATCTGCGCCATATTCTTTGAGGTGCCGAACCCGCCGTGCATGGCGATAACCAGCGGCATGGAATCCTGACCGTTGTACGACGGCGGAAGATGCAGGAGATAGGTTCGTTCAAACCCATCGTAGGTAAAACCGTTTTCAATATCCTCGGCCGCGGCAATTCCCACCATCAGGGCAAGCGCTACCGCAACCCGAATAAATCTTTGTTTCATTCAGACCTCCAGTATATCGTATGACTATATCGGGATCACGAGGCGTGTCAAGCGGATTTTCTTGACATCGTCCCATACATGGTTACCATTTAATAAATAAAAACCAAGGAGGATAGATGCAGGCTGTTCAGAAATATCTTGAGGAGATGACCGAGTGGCTGCAGGAGGCATTTTCGGTCTGCGTGGTGGGTGAGGACGGGCTGATACTTGCCTCGGTTACCCGCGATGGCGGAGAAAACGTCGAGTTCACCAGTGCGGTGCTGACTGACATCATGCGCAGTATCATCCGTATCGTCAACGAGATCAAGCAAGGTAAGCTGGTGGATAATCTTTTATCTACCGCGGAAGCGCATTTCTTGACCAAACCCCTTAGCGATGACGGCAAGACCTTTCTGGCGATTGGCGTTCCACGCGGCTCCAATCTGGGGGCGGTTCGCTACGTGAGCAAGGTGTATGCCGACAAGTTGCGGGAGGCGTTGCCCGGGGTATAGCGCCTTTTGGCAGGCTTACGTATCCGTAAGATACCATTTCAGGGGAACGGGTAATCGAGACTGATTTATAATCAACAACCATCTTCCTCTACAATGCTGTATGCTTAATTTGAGTCGGGGGGGATTTGGGGCACTAACGCCGGGGGATTAACGCGGGGCGATGCCGTCTGTGCCCATGGAACCGGCGGCGCTTTCCCAGAAGTCGGTCTCCTCGCCTCGTTTTTTCTTGCCCGGCGATACGTACTTTTCGAACCCGGAGTTGGCCACGGCCTTGCGTTCTTTCTCGCTTAGATGTGCGTGCAATTCACTCATCCTGTCGTAGAGTTCGTTGCGGTTAAGTCCGGCAAGTGCCGCTTCAAACATCTGCTCCATGGTTTGCAGATACAGGATGCGCTTATCGTCAATCGGCATGTCGTAAGGGATATTGTTGATTACGCCGTCACCGTCGAGCATTCGGATGTCAAATCCCTTGGAGTAGGTCCATTTGTTGAAGTCTTTCAGGATGCGCTCTTTTACACGGGGTTTAACACGTTTTTCTATCAAGTTATACAGCACGTACGCAATTTTGCGAAAAACGGTTCGCAGTATTGACGATTCTTCATCTTCCGTAGTCAGGAGTCCCTGTTTCTTGAGTTCAGCTATGGTTATGGCTACGTTGGTTTTGGGTAGTTTAATCAGGCGGGCTATCTCCGAGAATGACCGGCGTCCGTTGATTTGAGAGATTATGGCCCATCCCAGAGCGTCGAAGCTGAATTGCCTGTCTGCGTTGGGGTCAACCGGAGCAAGAATCAGGGCTGCATCCTCGAAGGGCAACTCCTTGCACGCCTCATCCCATTCCGTCGCGTGTTTGGAGGCAATCATAAGAAGATCGGTGAGCGATTTGGTGATATGCTGATCAACCGCAATTTTTTCTTCATGAAACTTAAAGTTGCCTGAAACGCGGATGAAAAGTTCAATAAACGCATCGTCGCCGGATAATTTGTCCATCTGGCAGTCAAGCAAATTCCCTTCTGAAAAGAAGAGCGCGCCGTCGGTGGTTCCGGTGATCTCTAACCGCCCGGTTTTGCGGCTCATGGTCAAAAGCTGGATTATATCCAGAAAACCTTGTCGTTCTATCTTACCTTCAAGCATCTAATTCGAACTCCTTCATCATGAGATTCCTGGCGGGCGCAAGGTAGGATTCTTTTATGAGCACAGTTATTGAAGTGAACGAAGTGCTTATCATATCGATGTTTATGGCTTCCTGTGCCAGCAGCGAGAAAACCTTACCCGCGATTCCGGGTTCACGGGAAAGATTCTTTCCGTAGACTGTAAGAAGTCCCCGCTTACGTATCACCTCGAACTCGGCGATTTCAAAACCGGCACAATTCTCCAGATGCTTCACGATTTTTTCAACATGAGGTTCATTTACCGCAAAGGAGATATCCGCGAGGTTGCCGGATACGCTGGTTTCGGATATCATTTCCACGTTGAAACCTGCATTGCCAAGGCACGAGAAGAACTCCCCGGCTATTCCGGGTCTGTTGGGAACGGATTTAGCAACGATTATTGCCATCCTGGGTTTGGTTTCTATCAGCTCAACAATTTTCGCCATTATATCCTCCATTAGAGTATATGGAGTTAAACTAACTTGTCAACGTTTTGAACCAGTTAAAACTGGAAGAAGGGTTATTCTATGCGCTCCTTTGTCCAGAATTCACATATTTGACCTGCGTCGTTCATAAGGTAGCATTCAACGGGTCCCCATTTGAGCCATACGCTGCGGCCTATAAGTTGTCTGGTCCAGAAACAGGCGGTTTTGGCTTCAAGGCTCCATTGTTCATCGTTTTGGCGAATGACTATGATCTCGAATCCAAATTCGTCTTCCGTAAGCGTGGCCTGTTCCCATCTGTTTGGATAACCGGTCTGGCCGCTGTCTTCAGCAGGCTTTTGGGTTTTGGTGGTTGTTGTACATCCCACTATCATTATAGCGGCGGTTGCAATCCACAGCAATGAGAGCTTTTTCATATCTCCCTCCAGTATTTAAGATAATAAGTCTATATCGGGACTTGTCAAGGTCTCATCCTAAGGATTTATTTAGAAGAGGTTTTAGCCTGGCAGGTGTGATTCGCTTAAGCTTTATGGAAGAAGCAATCCTAGCGATAATGCTTTTTTCATGTGGCTTCTCCTTAAGGTTTTCACCTTGGGTAGAGATTATATCTCTATCCTTTAATCGATTTTTAGTTTTCCTTTTCCCTTTTGCGTAGGCCTCCATGATTGAGCTGCTCCGGAATAATAGA
>JAUVJT010000171.1 GCA_030592225.1 Candidatus Stahliibacteriota bacterium
AACGGAAAGTTGTAGGAACGCATGAGAAGCGGTTCTTCGGTTAGACCTGCCTCGCGAAGGAGAAGCTGCAGTTCCTCCCTGGTTCTGATAAAACAAAAGAAACTGGTGCACGCAAATCGCTTGGTGAAAAAAACCGCGTTGTGCAGGCTTTCTTCAAGACCGGTTAGGTTTCTCAGCAGATGCTCTTCGAGTTTCGGATCCCGCCGGTAGAGAGGCACCGCATATCGTTCCCACGTTCCACCGTACAACACCGGAAGAAACGGCGCCGCCCTGAAAGGGCCGATTACTCCACTATGGCGCAGGGCGTGAATACGCCCCATCACCTCAGAGGAGGAAATTGCAAGAGTCCTGGCAAGGTCATCGGGAACTGCCCAGCCTCCAAGGCTAATAAGACGCAGTAAGTCTATGGATAGGCTATCCAGTACAACACTCAAGAGCTTCTACTTCTTTATTCACTTTCTTCCAGGCCCCTGCTTGTCTATCCAGACCCTTAGGAGATCGATAGGCACCGGGAAGATTATGGTGGAGTTCTTTTCAGTGGCAATTTCAGTCAGAGTACCCAGGAAACGAAGCTGGATGGCTGAAGGGGTCTTATCCAAAACAGCAGCGGCCTGGCTGAGTTTTTTGGAAGCCTCAAATTCACCGGCGGCATGGATGATTTTTGCCCGGCGCTCACGTTCCGCTTCTGCCTGACGGGCAATTGCGCGCCGCATCTCGTCGGGAAGGTTAACATCCTTTATTTCTACCATCGAGACCTTGACGCCCCAGGGATCGGTCTGCTTGTCTATAATCTTCTGAAGCCGCTCGTTAATGGCCTCCCGCTTTGCAAGAAGATCGTCCAGCTCATACTCACCCAGAACGGAACGCAAGGTGGTTTGCGCAACCTGAGAGGTTCCAAAGATGTAGTCCTGAATCTCTACCACCGCCTTGGATGCATCCATTACCCTGAAGTAAGCAACAGCGTTGACTTCCACGGTTACGTTATCCTTGGTAATGATATCCTGGGGCGGAATATCCATGGTAATAACCCGCAGGCTCACTCGCTGCATATTGTCGATGCCCAGCGGAATAAGGAAAACGATACCAGGACCTTTCGCGCCGGCAAGATGTCCCAGACGGAAGATAACACCGCGCTCGTATTCCTTGAGAATCCTGACAGCCGAAAGCAGGATGATTAATAAAAGAATCCCGAGACCTACAATAAGATAAGTTGACACTAGTCCTCCTTTGATTAAATCATTATTGGTTGATTATAGCCTTAATATAAGGCGCTGTCAAATCAAATACGTCTGTGCGTCAAGAGGTTGCTGCCCGGAGGGATTATCTTAATCCCCGGAAGCAGACATAAACAAGCTGGAGAGCCTGTCCTGCACATAAACTTCGCCCCCTCTACAGCGCTCGAAATCAATCCCTGCAAGCGGGGTGAACCTGACCGAATTTCTTAAAAAGCCCCTCGGAGGCTATCCGAGACCGACGCGAAGCGGCAACCAAAAGGAAGCTTCAATGGCTAAAAAACAGGGTACAGATGACAACTCCCTATGGTCGTTTTCCTGCGGTAGGGCTCCCTGGTCGCCCTCCTTCGGTATCAGAAACTAGGAGGAAACCTTAACTCAAACAAGTTGCGTAGATATATGCCTCATCGTTGCTCGCCGATTTTCGCTCTGTACCCTATTGGGATACATTGTATCCCATAGGGGCAGGCCCTGGTTGTTTTCGGACAAGTTCCTCGACCCTCAGAATGGCTTCACGAATCATTTTGACGCTTACGTATTCGATGCACCTCGCGATCAATCATTCGTTCACGAACCCTGTCAAAAACAAACACGCTAAGGAGGTGGACAACAATTCCTACCCCCCACCCTCCCAGGGGAACAAGAAACCACGGAAAGCCCTTTCCGCGATCTGAGAGAAAATACCAGGTCAGGAATATGCCAAGGTTTACGATAAGGTACGTAGCCAGATGCATAAAGAAACCAATTCGTCTTTCAACCCTTTCCTCCGCCTTGCGATGTATGTGCTGTTCCATTCGTCCTAACTCCTTTAGTAATAAGTATTATCGAAGATACGCATAGAAAACCTGTTGTCAAGCCCTGGCATACCAAAAAGGGTGTGGGACATATGCCCTATTGACAGGTTCAGATAGGAGTATATAATCTTATATGCAATTGCTTATAGTCCTTTCCTTGATATCTTTACCCATGGGGGAAGCAAGGGTAAATGGATTGGCGGACGCCTGTGTTACTATCGCCGATCAACCCCTGGCGCTTTACGTTAATCCCGCACTCCTTACCAGCACCAATGACCGCAAACTTCTTTTCAACCCGTTCGGATTCAGGTTTAATGACTCGATAAGACGCGGAGAAGATGTCGCTCCCAGAATATTTGAGAGTTTTACCTCGGTTGGATTTATTGGCTACACTCAACCGCTGGAGTACTTTGGGGACATCGGCGGCGGTCTGGCCGGTTTTCAGGACGAGGAAGACGGACGAGGTCTGCTGGTGGGAGCCGCCTACCAACTTGGTTTTTTACATGCCGGGGCGAGCATTGGTCCACGGTTTTGGCAAGACTCCGAAGGAAATCATTTCCGACCTGCCGCAGCGTTAGGATTATCCGTTCCTGGCATCAAGTTCGCAGACGTACCCGGCGAAATCTCGGTCGCCACTGCCTTCAGGTACGTTGAGTGGTTCAACATCCAGGCAGGTTTGGATTACCACGTCGAATTCTTCCGCTTCCTGGTCAACTTCAATCTTCGTGATCCCATTGAACAGGGTATTAACCAGGGCACTGTTCACCTTGCCACCCTGTTTACCCTTAAAGATCTGCTGGGCTTCGACGCCGAGTTCGGAGGCGGGTGGGCCAGTGATAATCGGTTCGGTATACTGGCGGCGGCGGACCTTAATCTCTGTCGAATTAATCTGAGTTATTCGCGAATACCGGTAACTCAATCCGCCGTTCAACCCAACGGCAGGCTGGCATTCTCCTTTTTGTTTAATATAGCCTCAACCAGGGAAGTTACTGAGCGTCTCGCATCTATCGAAAAAGAAGATCAAGCCAAAAAAGAAATCACGAGCAAAACCTACACCAGCCAGGGAATCATGTCCTACAACGAGGGCAACTACGACGCAGCCATCCAGGCTTTCGATATAGCCCTGATATGGAATCCAACCAACGATGAAGCTCTTGGTTGGATACAACGAGTCAGGGATGAAAAACGCTCCTCAGAGTTGCGCGCGCTTATGGCCGCAGCAAACGCGGCCATGCGTTCTAAAGATTACCTCGAAGCCATGAGCAAGGCTGAGGCCGCTCTTGCCGTCGATTCCACCAACACCCAAGCCAACGCTCTTGCCGAGGAAGCCCAGAGAAAATTCTCTGAAACGATATTTATCCAGACCTCCTCGGTTCGCAATGCCGGAAAAATCAACGAACTATATCAAAAAGGCCTGGAGCAATACGCCACCGGTGACTACAAGGGCGCCACCGAAACCTGGGGAAAGATAGAAAAGCTCCAGCCCCGCTCAGCTACCGTAAAAACCTACAAACAAAAAACCTCCGAGCAGATCACCAAAAAGGTTGCCGAAGGTCTGAAACAAATGGAGAGCTTTGAGCGCAAGGGACTGTGGGCGCAAGCGCTTACCTTGGCAAAACAACTAAAGACCCTGGCCCCGTCTAACCGTACTATTGCCACCAAGATATCCTTCTACCAGACAAAAGTCAAAACCGCGACTTCCGATTATGAACGGGAAGGTATTGATTACTACAATCGGGGGTACTACGTTCAGTCTCAGAATTCGTTCTACGCCCTGCTCGCGATAGATCCAAGCAATTCTACAGCCAAGCAATATCTTGAACGCATCAAAGGCAAACTGCAAAAGAAGGATGCCAATGACCTCTACATGCAAGGTGTACAAGCTTACACCAACAACAACTACAAGCAGGCAATCTACTACTGGGAACAGGTATTAACTATAAACCCCAATTACGGAAACGTGGCGCGCAACATCCAGCGAGCCAAGGACAAGCTGGCGCAACTGAAGTAGAATAACGATAGACTAAACACCGAAAGGCTCCTCATGCATCCCCGATGTCGTTAGTCGGGCAATCTATTTACTCAGGATAACCTTGTGGACGCTTAAAGCCTTATCCGAGACCGAACGGACGAAGTACACCCCTGTCTGATGCCCCTCTCCCCAGATGATGGTGCCCTGCGTCTGGCTTGAGTGCACCTCGTCAACCTTGCGGCCTATTGCGTCGAAGATTGAGGCGGTAAAGCCTTGAGGATAGTCCACATAGCGCAGGGTGATGCGTGAGCCGACTGAGGAGACTATTTCCCAGCTTGACGGAGCTTCAACGTCCTCTTCCAGCTCTGTGCCGGAAATCCTGCCCAGCTCGTCGGTTTTGGCAAGCCAGACATCAGGGCCGCCGGTAAGGATGTAGCCGCCGTTAGTGGTCTGCCTAACAGAGCCGATTCCAAACTCAAAGGTTCTCTCCCAAGTGGTATTACCCTCGGCATCGAGCTTGCGCAGATAAGGACCGCCGCACACAATGTAGCCTCCGTCCGTCGTCTGGCGGGCAGTGCTGCAATTATAAAAATCCTTACTCCACACTGT
>JAUVJT010000102.1 GCA_030592225.1 Candidatus Stahliibacteriota bacterium
AAGGAGGAGAAGGCCGACGTCGTCTTCTACCCTCCTGTCAAAGAGATGTATCCCGAACCCAGCCTGACTGCTATCTACGTTCATCGCCTGACCGACGTTCTGTGCGGCGCTGAGCGGGCAGGTCACTTTGACGGCGTGGTTCTGGTCGTTGCCAAGCTGTTCAATATCTGTAAGCCGCACAAGGCGTACTTCGGAGCCAAGGATTTCCAGCAGCAGGTGGTGATACGCAGGATGGTTGCCGATCTTAACCTCGACACCGAAATAGTAACCTGTCCCATCGTGCGTGAGGAGGACGGCCTTGCCATGAGTTCACGCAACGGCTATCTAAGTGCCGACGATCGCGCGCGCTCGCTCGTTCTCAATAAGTCCCTTGATGAGGCGGAGAGGATGGCCAAGGCAGGGGAGAGGGATGCCGAGGTTATTTGCAAGAAGATGCGTGAGATGATTGCCGGGCAGAATCCTGTCCGCATCTATTACGTCACCGCAGTTCATCCCGAAACCCTGGAACCTGTTGAGGAGATCAATGGGCCGGTGCTGTTCGTCCTGGCTGTAAAATTCGGCAAGGCACGGCTCATAGATAACCGGTTGGTCGAGATATAATCCAGGACATGAAGTCCGAAGACATCCTGAAACCCGAGACCCTGGCTAGACTTCGTGGGCTTGATTTGAAGGCGCGACTGGTGGTTGAGGGATTTTTGGAAGGCCTGCATCGTTCCCCTTATAAGGGATTCTCGGTGGAGTTTTCCGAATACCGTCCCTACATCCCGGGCGACGAACCGCGCCGCATAGACTGGAAGGTGTATGCCAAGCGCGACCGTTTCTATGTCAAAGAGTATCAGGAAGAGACCAATCTGCGCGCCATGCTGCTGGTTGATGCATCCGGCTCCATGGCCTACAAGTCCGCAGCGCTCTCCAAGCTCGACTACGCCACGACCCTGGCAGCAGCCCTGGCCTACCTTTTAATCAAGCAGAAGGACGCGGTGGGTCTGGCGACCTTCGATACTCAAATCAACACCTACATCCCTGCCCGCGCGTCCCTTAAACATCTGCGGATGCTTCTATCCAGACTTGAAGGCTTATCTGTCGGTGGAGAAACCAACCTTGCCAACAGTCTGCATGGTCTTGCCGAACGAACCCGCAAGCGCGGCCTGGTGCTTATCTTTTCCGACCTGTTCGACGATCCTGAGCAGGTGCTCCTGGCTCTCCGCCATTTTCGTCATCGCAAGCACGAGGTTATCCTTTTCCACATCCTTGATCCCATGGAAGAGAGCTTCAGCTTTTCATCGTCTCTCCGTCTGGTTGACATGGAGACAAAGAAGGAAGCCAGCCTCGATCCCCGACTTGTCCGCGCCGAATATCAAAAAGCCCTTGCAGATTACCGCACGCTTCTTTCTTCCACCTGCGCCGAGCACCACATAGACTACAATCCCATTCGCACCGACCAGAGCCTGGAGTACGCGTTGTTCCGCTATCTTGAGAAGCGTAGACGTTTGAGATGAGAATGCACCGATTGCAGCATACTGTTGACAAAATACGACTTCACCGATGCCGTTCTTGCGAACTTTTTTCCTCTGGAAAAAAGGAGCAGGTTAGTGATTAGCTTTGCCGCTCCCTGGTATCTTTTGCTAATGCCTCTGGCGGCAGGTCCGTTCGTGCTCCATTTGCTCAACCGGCGCAAAATGAAGCGCACCCAGTTTAGCTCACTTTTCTTTCTGCGCAAACTGCGAGAGCGTCGCTTTCGATGGCTCAGACTGCGCGACCTTCTTCTGCTTATCCTCCGCTCCCTGTTCCTTGCCTTTCTTGTACTCGCCCTTGCCGGGCCGGTGTGGAAAGGCCGATTCCCGTTGGGCAAGGACCGGGCCGACGTTGTACTGATCCTTGACGATTCCTACTCCACCGAACCCCGGTTTGCCGACCTGAAGCTAACCGCCCTGCGGGTTCTGGATGAGCTTTCATCCGGAAGCCGGGTTGCCCTGCTCACTCCCTCCGGCGCCCTGTGGGACACGACCGTAATATCCACCCACAGCACATCTCTCCAGAACGTATCCTCCCAGAACACATCTGCCCCCCAAACAGAATGGGGTGATCGAGTTCAGGCCTTGACGCCGTCTCAAAGCGGACGTGATCTCCAAGCCGCATGGAATATGGCTCGCAGGCTTTTGACCAACGGCAGCGCCGCCACCCGGCGCATAGTGATTGTATCGGACGGGCAGAAACGCGCCCTGGATTTCTTAACCAGGGAACACATCGGCGAAGATATCGAGGTTCATTGTTTTCTTAATCAAACCTCCCTGCCTGCCAATACGTCCATTCTTGACGCGGAGCTTTATCCCGTTGTTCCCCTGCCGGGTGAAGGACAGACGCTAAGGGCAAGCATTCGACATTCAGGCAAAAGTATTCAGAAACAACTCACGCTTTGGGTGGATGACCGCGTGGTTGATGAGCGCAAGCTGAACTTTTCTGCCGCTGAAAGAGATATCGAGTTCAAGCTTGTGCATTCAGGACAAGAAGTGAAAGTGGCGTTGGAGCCCGATTCCATCAGTGCCGATGATGAACGGTTCGTTCTCGCCTCGGGGGCAAAAACTCTTCGCGTTGCCCTGGTTGGTGATGCAGACTCATATTTTCTTGAACTTGCATTGAGGGCAGGAAGTGGAGTGAGCGTCCAGAAGGTATCGCCTGCTTCCGCGGCAACGCTTTCCCCTCTGGCTTACGATATTCTCATCTGGGACGGCGCTTCCGCGCTGAGCGCAGAAATTTCAGCGGCCGCTTCCCGGGGTTTGGCGATTCTTGTTTTGCTTGACGGCGAGGTTGCCGACGTTGAGGGTATATTCAATTCCCGGGGCGGGGCATCTCAACAGGGATTTGATATTCTCGCTCCATCTTCCTTGTTTGCCGATCTTGAGGAAAAAGACCGCCGTCAGATACGCATCAATCGCTATGCCAGATTGCAGCCTGTTGCAGGCAAGGTTATACTTTCTTTAAGCGGGGGCGATCCTTTCCTTATCGCTGACACCTTTCAGGGCATCAGCTATCTCGTTACCCGCTTTACGCCACAGCATACCGATCTTGTGTACCGCGCACTTTTTCCCGCTCTGCTGAATAGATTGGTTGTTTTTGTCGCGGGAGAACGCACCGAACGGGAACGCTTTATCGGCGATACATTGAGGGTAAGGGTTCCCACCGGCAAAGCGATTCTGGTGGAAACCCCGCAGCTGCATTACGAACTCGCCCCGCACCGGGTGGGTCCAGGGTATGAAATTGAGTTTGCCTCCACTCTTCGTGCGGGGTTCTACAAGATTGGCAACCAGACCTTTGTGGTCAATCCCGACCCGGCAGAGACGTCACCTGCAAGAATCAACTTCGCCGACCTCCAGAAGCGCGGCATCGAGGTCTATCCTTTGGGTGTTTCCACCCCCCGTAACCTCTGGTTCTGGTTTCTTATCCTTGCCGCGGCGTGCCTGGCCGTCGAGCTGAGCCTGGTGATGGCTCATGCCTTTGCTTCACGCCGCAAACCAGGAGATGAGCGGCTTAAATGAACGCCGTCGGTATCTGTATATCCTGAGCCGTTTGCAGTGAGTCAAAATCATTCTGTGAAATTCGCGCAATCCCTCTACTCCCACGGAGTATAGCACGCCGATTTACCCACAAGCAAGCATCAAAACCGTTGACAATGGCCTCAGCCACCTTATGATTGCGGCATGGATTACGAGTTTCTCGACAAGCTGGAAGCGCTGCTGGAGCAGGGTAAGTCGGATGAAGTTCGGGCAATAGCAGGCAAGCTGCCCGTACACTCCGTTGCAGACGTGCTTGAGCGGCTGGATCACGACGATGCGTTAGCTCTTTTCCGCTTGATTGATACCGACAAGGCCGCCGACGTTATTCTTGAACTTGATGATGCCACCCGTGATTTTATCCTGACCGAACTTGAGAATGAACGCATCTCCAAGCTGGTCGAGGAGCTTGAATCCGACGATGCGGCGGATATCGTGGCCGAGATGTCGCCTGAGGACCGGGCAGCAGTAATCGCCAGATTGCCTGCAGACGATCGCCGCGAACTGGGCGAACTTCTGCATTTCCCCCCCGATACTGCAGGCGGTCGAATGACGGTTGAGTTCATGAAGGTGCGCGACTCGGATACGGTACAGCAGGTTACCAAACGCCTGCGCCGCAAGGGACCCGATCCTCACTACACCAGCCTGCTTTTTGTAACCAATCACAAGGGACGTTTCGAGGGCGCTTTGGAGATAGACAAGCTTCTCTTTAACCCACCCCGAACCAGGATTCGTGATCTGACTCAGTCCTTTCCGGTCAAGGCGTTTCTCCTGGAAGATCAGGAAAGCGTGGCTCGCAAGGCGGAGAAGGCCGAGGTGCCGGTTATTCCGGTGGTGGACGAGCAGGATAAGCTGCGCGGCATCATCACCATCGAAGACATCATAGACGTTATCCGCGAGGAGGCGACCGAGGATATCTATCGCTCAGGCGGTGTGAGCACCGAAACCTCGCTTTTCGAACCGGCGATACGTTCTGCAGGTAGGCGCTTCCCATGGCTGCTGGTGAATCTCGGGACCGCATTCGTTGCGGCCAGTGTTATCGGTCTGTTTCAGAACACGATCAAGTCGCTCGTGGCAATTACCATCTTTCTGCCCATCGTTGCCGGGCTGGGCGGCAACGCGGGTTCCCAAACCGTGGTGATGGTGGTTCGCAGTTTGGCACTGGGTGAAATTACCCCTGCCGATGCCTGGCGTTTGCTCAAGCGCCAGCTCTTGATATGTTTTTTGCTTGGTCTGGGAGCGGGAATCATTGTGAGTCTGGGCGTCCTTGTCTTCAAGCTGCCTCTGATTCTTGCTCCTCTGGTTTTTCTGGCGCTGCTAATCAACATCATCGTCGGCGGCGTGGTTGGAACCATTGTTCCCATGGCACTCCGCAAGTTGAGGTTTGATCCGTCCCTTGCCTCCAGCATCTTCCTGACCGCCACCACCGACACCCTGGGATTTCTGGTGCTTCTCGGACTCGCCACACTGGCTCTTCGTTATTTTTCCCTGTAATGTCAAAGCTTATTCGTTCCGAGGGAATTGTGCTGCGCACCCGCGCCTTTCGTGAGTCTTCAAAAATCGCCATCGTTTTTACCCGAACCAGCGGACGCATCGACCTCCTTGCACGCGGTGCACGCAGGCCGGGCTCGAGGTTCGGCGCAGCATTGGAGATGGGCACCGAAGCCTCCTTCATATACTACGAGCGTGAGAACAGCAGTCTGTGGACGCTGTCGTCTGCTGACATCCTGCTCTCCCACCAGACCTTACGTGAAACTCCTGCCACTCTTAACGCCCTTGCCCGAGTTCTGAAGCTGCTGTATCATATCTCTCAGCCGGGAGTGCTCAACTCGGGGCTTTACAATTTTACCCTGATTCTGCTTAATGCCATGGGGGAGCGGGAATCGTTATCTGCATTGTACGATCTCTTTTTGTGGCGGGCGAGTGCTTTAAGCGGATACCCTCCTTGCGTTGACCAGGGATGCCTGGTGTGCGGGAAACCGGATGCAGTCAACTTCTGTATAGCGCAGGGAGGTTTTCTGTGCGCCGCGCACTCGCAAGCCGAAGAGATTATAAGGTTCAACCCTGAAGAACGCAAGATACTTGCAAATTTGACCAATGTACCGGTCAGCGAGTTTGATGGACAGATTCCCCCCATTCTCTCGAGGCTCATTCGCGATTACGCTCGTTACCATTTGCACGCAGGGGTCAACATCATAAAGTGAAAGTCCGGCAAAAGCCGGACTTCCACTCAATCTGTTCAAAGGGTTAACTTATTTCGCAACGGGGATGATCCAAATATCAACGTCCGCCGGGTAATTCCAATCAGCCAGGCCGTCCTTGCGAATTATGCCTATCAGCAGCGTCTCCTCGCCCGCGGTAACCTCGGCTTCCCAGCGTTCGTCCTCGCCTTCCTTGGGTGCAAATTTTACCAGCTCATTGGCAAGGGCGAAACAGATGAGTTTGCTGGTGTCGGCCACCGTCCTTAATTCCAGTAAAAGGGCTGCTCCGGGCGCAATTGCGGGAAACGAATCAATCGCAGCAAGAGCGGCTGAAGAGTAGATGGTCGTATCCAGGCCGCCCTCCTCTCCGTCCCCTTTTATCTTCAGGGAAAAAATACGGGTGGTGTTGGTATCGGAACGCTCCTCCGCAATGGAGTAAGCAACCATTTCCCATTCCCCATTGTCCGCGAACTGGACGTACTGGATACGCCGGCTGGAGAAATTCCGACTATTCATGTACTCCATACCGTCTTCTCTACCCATGAACTCGGAATCAAGAGTGCCCTTGAATTTCCTTATGACTGACACCCTGGCCGAATCGCCGATGGTTACAAAAGTATCGTTCTTGAACTCTTCGTTGAAGCTGACGGCAAGGGTTTCGGATTCGAACGTGGTATTAAGGGTGAGGCGGGTCAGCACCCAGTTGCTGTCTACGATCACCGAATCAGATGCAGGCATTGCCAAATCGAGCGAGATCTCGGTTGCATTCAGTTTGTCCGTTTGGCCCGAAATGATTTCGGTTATGCTCTCTTCTGCAGCCTGCCGGTCAAAAGGGTTGCAGGCCAATGCCCCTATTAAAGGGAGTAGTAAAAGGTATCTATGCATGGGCTATATTACGCGGATTTGGGGGCTGGTCAATCCTTTGAGGAATGTCGGGTTCGGCACATACTGGAAAGTCTGTGCCACACGGGAGACTGCAATTGTTGAAGGAGATAGTGAGTTTTATGCTTGTCTGTGTTGTTTTGTTGAAGCGACGAATACCCTATGAGCGTTGTCCATACGGTGACAAATTCAGATGTTTTGTGTAGAGGCGACGCATGCGTCGCCTCTACCTTTGTCTCACAATGACACCCTCCCCCTGCCCCCTCCCGTTGAGGGAGGGGTATCGAATCAAAAGTCTCTTGACAAAACGGTTGGCGTTGGTATGCTTTGGAAAAGGGAGAGTTAATGAAAGAACGAAGTTATGAACCAATACATGAAGCCTTGAAAGATATTTATACTGAACTTGAAAAACTTCCCCAAAAACACGAAATAATTCTAGAAGATATTCTGCATATGACATTAATGACTGCAAATAACACCTACGACGCAGCTAAATTTTTAATTAAAGAAAAGAATGAATTTTGGCTACAGGCAAAATTGCTATCCAGATTCACGGTAGAATTACTCTTCAATTTGATATTCATAAAGCAAAACCCGTCATCAAGAACACATTGGTTTGGTAAAGTTTTGTACAAGAATCAACTAAACAAGATCGAAAAAATCAAAAGAAGCTTTTTAAATATTACTCCTCAGACGGAATTTACCCTTTCAAGTATTCGAATTTCATTAGCATCGATTCGACGAGATTATGATATTACTCCATTTGAACTATCGAATATAGAAGATAAAAAAAGGTGATTATCCATGAAACCGGAGTGATTTGACAAGCTGCGAACTGATAAGTCCAAATAAGTCAGGAGCTTGTCTGTTATTAAACCTGAATTCTAGCTCTTTGAGGTAGAGATACAGTTTCCGG
>JAUVJT010000147.1 GCA_030592225.1 Candidatus Stahliibacteriota bacterium
GGAACGACTGGCCAAATATCACGGAGTTTCGCCCCGGAAAATGTATCTCAACCTCAAAGAGCTAGAATTCAGGTTTAATAACAGACAAGCTCCTGACTTATTTGGACTTATCAGTTCGCAGCTTGTCAAATCACTCCGGTTTCATGGATAATCACCTAACAAAATAGTTATCCTGGACTGATCGTTAACCAGAATTAAAAAGGGGCCGCACGGCCCCTTTTTTTAACCCTTCCTGCCCTGAGGATACGGTGTTGACATCCCTGGTATCACGGTTAACATCGGTATTAACTAATCAAGGAGGCGTAATGAAGAAAACCGTGTTTCTAGCCGCTTTTATCCTCGCCTTACCGCTTGCTTTATTTGCGGCAAAACGCGTGGTGGTGCTCGAGTTATTCTGCCGCACCGCATGCTCTGCATGTCCAGCAGCCGCGATTGGCGCCGATGCAGTGGCGGAGAACCATCCTGGAGAGGTACTGGTAGTTCAATACCACGTTGCAGATCCATTTGAGAACAGCGAGTCTCGGATTGTTCGTGCAGATTTCTATTTCCGCGACACCCTCTATTTACCTACCGCTATCTTCGACGGGGTAGTTGAATACAGAGGACCTGGCGCTGCTTCGCGCTACGACTCGACGTTCCTTGCTCGAGCTGACAGCGTAGCACCACTTGAGATTACGCTTGTGGACGCTGGCCAAGCCTATCTGAATCATGGAACGCTTACCGCAACCATAGAAAACACGAGCGAGGAAGAAATCACAGGCAAGGTGCACTTTACGGTAACCGAATCCAACATTCCATATTCGTGGGTATACGGCAAGGACGAGGTGAACTATGCCTTACGTGTCATGCTGCCCAATGCCTACGGAGCCGAGATTACCCTTGCTGCGGGCGCCGATACCATCATATCTCGCGAGTACGTGATTAATCCTGCATGGCCGTACTTCACTGATGACTGGCAAAACATTGAGTTTGGCTGCTTTGTTCAAGATACCACGCCTCCCGTTTTACTAAAGAAAACATTGCAGGTAGATAACCTACGGGAGATCCTACAGGCCGCTGTGATTCCTATGGAAGAACCCGTTTCCGTCAGCGAGGAGGAGCGAAAAACTTCTCTTCTCTTCTCTTTAGACGCTTCAACACTTATAAATGGAAATGGTTCCATAGAGCTTTTCCTTAATGCACCCTCCAACGTCAATCTTGCTTTGTTCGATGCAAGTGGCCGTCTTGTCAAAACGCTTCACGCCGGTATTCTTTCATCCGGAGTCCACCGCATCAACATCAAAACCGAGAAGCTGCCTCGCGGGGCATATTTTCTTAAACCCACTGCCGGCGCATTCAATCAAACAGATAAGCTGCTGATTCTGAATTAGCCGCTTTGTTGAAAAAGTGGCCGCAAGACCACTGTCTGAATGCAACATACGGAATAACCGTACGTCTTTTTTGTATGTATTACAGGCCTTTACATAGCCTGTATCACGACTATAATTGTTGTGAGGAATGAAAGGAGTCATGATGAAGAAAGTAATAGCCCTCGTTTTAATTGCGATAGTTTTCGCAGTTGCAGCTAAAGTAGGCGATTTTTCGGGCAAGGATCTGGACGGCAAGACCTGGCCTCTCGATTCGCTGCTTGGCGAGAAACTCACCATTATATCCTTCTGGAGCACTTCGTGTGCGCCGTGTAAAGAAGAACTCTCCCTCCTCGACAGCCTCTACGGGGTGTACGGGGATTCCGGTCTTTCGGTTATAGCCATCAACATCGACAGTAAACGCACCCTATCCAGGGTCGAGCCGATGGTCAAAAGCTATGGATGGGACTTCACGGTACTGATTGATCCCGAAGGCAAATTGATGAGACTTTTTAAGGTCAGCCCCATTCCGCATTCTTTCTATATTAAACCTGATAAGACCCTTCTCAAATCAGTAATCGGCTATACAAAAAAGGATGCGGCAACCATCAAAAAAACGGTCAAAAACGCTATCCGCGGCGTCTACTAACCACCGATGGGTACCCGACAAGGCTCGGGGGGCGGCAGAAGGATTCTTCGAGGCGCTGCTGCAGCCGTCGCAGTGCTTGCACTAGCAGCGATAACGGGCTGCGGCGACCGATTCCCCGACCCTGAACAGACCGGAGAGTTCAATCGTGTGGTGCTACTGGAAGAAGGAACCGGCACCTGGTGCATCAACTGTCCTGACGCTGCGGAAAACATCCAGGCTCTGATCGAGGCCGATACCGGCGGATTAATCGTTCTCGCCCTTCACTCCCAGGAATCTGACCCTTACACCACCGCAGAAACCGAGGCTCGACTGACCCGTCTGGGGGTCTCCGCCTATCCCACTCTGGTCTTTGATGCAGTTGAGGTAAACGTAGGCGCAATGGAAGTGAGCCAGATGCAGCAGATGCTTTCCGACCGCCGCGCCCTGGGTTCGCCCTTGAAGATTGAGCTTTCGGCTTCGCTGACCTCAGACAGCATCTCCTACGAGATTACAATAATCGTTTCGGACAAAACCCCGGAGAACACCGAGGGCACCTTGCGTATCGCCCTGGTTGAGGAATCAGTGGACTATTCCAACGCCATCTGGGACGGTTTGGATCACGTAGTCAGACGACTGCCGGCTGCAGGCTCCGGCGACGAATTGACCCTGCAGCCGGGCGATACGGTTAACCTGCACCGCGCTCTGCCTCTCGATTTAGCCTGGGGCACGCCGCTTATGGCGGTGGTCTGGGTCGAAGGCGCCGATCTTGAAGTCTACCAGGCCGCATCGTATGAGATAACAGAAGGACCTGATCTCGGGGATTTCAGCATAAAAATGGAACCCGAAAGCGATACCGTCCAGACCGCTTCCCAACCGGGAGACACCGCTTTCTATTACTTCACCCTGAAAAATCACACCGATAACCAACTGACTTTACATATCGAAACCCCCAACTCGTTGAAGGACCTACCTTCAGGGTGGAATTCACAAATCTATGACGGAGACTCATACTACGATGATTCACTGGATGTAGGCTTACCTGCAAATGAGGCATCGCAAAAGTTACATGTTCGGATTGCAAGTTCTGCCGAAGGCACGGAAGGCAAGGTGGTTATAACGGTAAGTGGAAGCGGGACCGAAGTGGATACTCTAACCTTCATCCTGCAAACGGAGGAACCAGATCTCGGCGATTTCAGCATCGAGGTAGTCGGTGACAGCATCAAAACCGACACCCTGGGGGCAATGGTTAATTTTTACTTCACCTTGAAGAACCATACGGGAAATGATTTGACCTTGACCGTGGACGTGCCTGAAGCCACACAAGAACTACCCACCGGCTGGTGGTTCTCGCTGTGCGATGAAAGCAACTGTTATCCCGTGCCCCATGACTTTGAGGTTCCAGCCAGCGACAAACTGGAAGGGGTACACGTGACCATCGGCAGCTACGGTGAAGGAACTGAAGGCAGACTGGTTTTGACGGTTACAGACGGAGGCGAAGAGGTTGATAAGCAGAGCTTTACATTAAAGATAGCCCAGTAGTCCCACCACTGCCGGATTTATCAAAGCGCAGCCTGTGGTTGCGCCTTTTTACTGCATTGCCTTGACAAAACCTAAAGGTAAAGGATAATGAAACCATGATACTGGTATTGTTTTTGATTGGAGACGTCTCGCTTTCAGGCGTCAACACAACCCATCTGTGGTTGCAAACCCCGGGCTGGGCATCCCAGTTTTACAACGAGGCCGAGGCTGATCTTTACATAGATGATTTCCGCGTCGGCGCCCGGTTCCTGCTGGATGCCGAGAACATTCGCGACACTTTAACGAGGACTGAAATCGTCCAGCGCTACCTCTCTTACGAAACTGACAATGTGAGTCTGCGGCTGGGTAACTTTTATGAAACCCTTGGCCAGGGATTGGCGCTCGCTTCGTTTGAGGACAAGTCCCTGCGGTGCGACCGCAACCTTGACGGCGGCAGATTAAACTGGGAAAACGACTACCTGGGTGTGGGACTTATGGCGGGACGCATGCTCGAGGAAGACCACGTCTCGCGCTCCGACTGGATATACGCGGCGGAAGTAGCGCTTTGGCCTGCTGATGCTCTGGATTTCGGTGCGGTGTATCTCAGGCAGGACGCCACCCGGGATGCGGACACCCTCTTCGGGCGCGCGTTTGAGGAGTGGGTCGAGGAGAATTTTACCCTGCGAGTATGGAGGTTCGATTTAATCGCGGCAGCGGCCCAGCGTTTCACCTGGGGACGTCAATCCGCCGACGGGTGGGTAGGCGTTGACAATATCGCGGGGCTTGGCCTGACCGCATCACTTTCATACTCCCAGCAAGGCATAGGTATCCTGTTTGAAGTGAAGGACTACAACGGCCTTGCCGGCGGCATCAACGCGCCTGCACCGTGCAATCCGGACGGCGAGTCAATCAACGAAGGCGCGGACGAACGGGGCTACAACGTGGCCGTTAACCTTGCACCGTGGAACTGGCTGTGGATTGACGCCTCCTACTCATCGGCCTGGGATTCAACAAAGGAAAGCACCCTGGATCGCCTGGGTGTAGAACCACGAATCGACGTGGCAGGTCACACCTTTATCCCCTTCTTCACCTGGATTGACCGCGAGATACCCGGGGCATCCAATCCCCAGAACGACATGATGGAAGCCGGGCTTTCCTACGAAACCTTGATCGGCCAGGTTTCCCTGCATACTAAAGGCGCCTATCGAAACGTCACCGAGGCTGCCGAGAGTTGGAATGAACTTCGTCCCCTGCTGGAAGTTGGCTGGAAAGAATTCCTGGTCTCCGCGGGCGGTGTGGCAAAACTCCACGACGGAGCCGATTCGCTGGAACTGTGGCCCTGGGGCGCTGTTCGCTACAACGCATATCCCTGGGAGATAATGTTTTCCTACGGCCTTTTCAAGGGTGAGTATATATGCAAGAACGGTGTGTGCGCCTACGAGCTGCCCTTCGAGGGATTCAAGGCGGATTTAACTTTGTACTTTTAAGAATTCAAACCGTGTAGCACAGACTCTTAGTCTGTGCCGGGTATCTAACCTTCCACACAGGTTGGAGCACCCTATGGGGTGCAGTAAATTGGCACCCCAAGGGGCATACTAAACCTGTGCTACACCAAAAGATGCAAGCTCAATCAGTGTGAAACAGACAGCGACAGCGTGCCCCACTCAGTCTGTTCGCTGAACCTGTGCCGCACTAAAGATACAATGAGTGATTCTTGACATTGGCTAAACCCGCCAGGGATGCCTACCGCCGTAATCTGCCTCACATACAAAAGGAGGGCAGACCAGTTTTTGTAACCTTCACTACATGCAATCGCTGGAAACTCCCCGAATCGGTGCGAGAGTTGGTAATCAAACACTGCTTGCATGACCATGGCAGGAAGATATTTCTTCATGGAGCCGTAGTAATGCCGGATCACGTCCACATGATCTTCACCCCGCTCAAAGATGAACAACCTACATTCAACGTTGAAGTGCAACACTAAGGTTAGCGACTTCGAGGGGTGTTTTGAAGCCCAGGCACTTCCTGGGTCTGTTATTAAGCCTTGACTCTATCAACCTGATATCCTCGTCACTGA
>JAUVJT010000160.1 GCA_030592225.1 Candidatus Stahliibacteriota bacterium
ACATCGGGAACTTTTGCACTGGGGATGGACGTGGAAGCGGTGGAACCTAAGAAAGAAGAATGGCAGGACACCGTCACCACTTTCCCGGAGTTGGACACGATGCAGTCGGACTCGGCAAAGATGGCCCGACTGTTTCACTACGCATCGCTGTGGGAGGTGCGCGGCGACATCGCCAAGGTTCGCACGGCCCGGAAGATGCTCATAGATGATTACGCAGAGCAGGCGGTTGACTACATCTTCAATAACGAATTCGTGACCTTCGGAGGCTTGAGGCTGCGAGCAATCGAGAAGCACTTCAAAGAGTTCAAAGACACCGCCGCCCACTATCTGTACCAGGGGCTTGAAGCCGACAACGACACCATCGTTCGCAACTCCATCTACCTACTGGGTGAACTGGAGATTGAAGGAGCGGCTGACACGCTGACTGCTATGCTTGAGGCGCAAAGGACCGACAGCCTTGCCGGTTCGCTCATCTCGGCTCTCGGCAAGCTGAAGGCCGAGCAGGCTGCCCCTGTCATCATAAAATACGCCGATCACCAAAAGGAACGCATGAGAATTCTTGCAGCCGACGCGTTCTCAAAAATAAAGGATGCACGTGCAATCCCGGTGCTGATAGATGATTTGTCGGATGAATACTTCACGGTGCGCGCCGCGGCCATGGCAGCCCTGGCGCAGATAGGAAACCCGGCTCTCGATCCGCTGCAGGCAGAACTCGACAAGGCACGCAAACCCCACTACCAGGCCACCCTGCTGCGTACATTACGCAACGTATATACCAGGCTGGACGATAGCGATAAGACTGCAGAGCTTAAAGAAAAGCTGGCACTGCTGGCACGACCTCATCTTGACGCGGACTACCTTGCGCTGCGCGAGCAGGCACGAAAGCTGTTTGATGAAGCGGAAGATAAATCGGTGCTCTCGCCGACCGAGCTGTTCGGCTATCCAGAAGAAGCAGGGGACGAATAAACGCAGGGTCGCTTCCTCTGCCCGATGCGAGTTAAGGCAAGTTTTGCCTGCTTTCTAAAATAATCCTGAACACTATCCGCAATCCCATGTAACTGTCACGCGACAATCTTTTATATACCAACGGACATATCTATAGCACCGGTAGTATAAACTGTGCAGTTATAGTATATTCTCTTGACAAGCGTAGGATATCAAGCATTATTAGACCTATCGGTAATTTCTGCGGAGGACGTTTTTTAGAAACCTTAAACCAACAAGGAGGAGCAATGCGCAGCTTAAAAAAACTCGTGCCGGTCGCCCTGGCGGTGGTTCTATTGCTGGGAGCCACCCCTGTCTTCGCCCAGCCTGTCGGAACCTGGGATGGCACGGGCGAGGGCTGGTGTCCCTTTCCTGTCCCCTACCCTTCAGAGTACATGAAGCCCTGGCAAACCTGGAAAGGTCGCCTGGAGCCTGATCCAAATCAGGTGGGATACATCTTCTTCGGCGATTGGTACGACGCCAGCGGAGAACGCGGCGTCTTCAAGGGGTGCTCAATCCTCTCAACACCCACCGAGATCTACTTCGAAGGAGATTGGTACTGGATTGATTACCGAGTCGATCCGCCTCAATATCATCTTATGGGACCTTTTTCCATGAAGTTCAGACGCGACGGAAGATCGTGCAAAGGCAAGTGGCAGGCCCACCTTCCCTTCGGAATATACTCCGGCACCATGGAAGGCAGCTGGGTAGAACCGTAATACGCTCAGGGGGCGGGGTTACTCGCCCCCCTCATAAACCTTAAACCAACAAGGAGGCATATATGAGCAACCACAAAAGGGTCATTCTTTTATGTGTTGCGGTTATTCTCTTGATAGGTTCGTCTTCGCTTCACGCTCAATACGGAGGACGCTGGTACGGAACAGGCGAAGGAACCACCACCCCGCCCATTCCCACCCCTTACCCCGTGATCATGCATCCCTGGTACGAATGGCTGGGCGACATCATAGCCGGGGAATTCCGCGGCGCCTGGGTAGATACCCTTGGCAATTACGGTGAATTCCGTGGCAGGGTCATGTTTCTTACCCCTACCACCGCTCACTGCCAAGGCGTCTGGACCTGGTCCAGTACTACTTCTATGATAAGAATGGGTCCTTTCGAAATCGTCTTCGATTACGAAACCGAACTCTGCGAGGGCCGATGGTCTACCTACCATAATCATGACCGCGGAAGAATCAGAGGAGAAAGGCTGGAGTAAAACCATGATGATTGGAAATGCTAACATTTCCCGACCATACTAAACCCCCAAAACTCCTAGGAGGAGTAATGCATAAGACCAAAAAAATAATCGTAGCCATACTGGCAGTAGTGATTCTGCTGGCAGCAACCCCGGCGTTCGGTCAGATCGCCGGAACCTGGGCAGGCGTCGGCAAAGGCTCTTGCTGCCCCTATCCCGGCACGGTAATCTATCCCTGGCAGGAATGGAAAGGCTTCATTCCGGATTCCGAGGACGTCTTCTACGGCAAGTGGTGTGATGTCGACGGCAACCACGGCGAGTTCAAGGGCAAGCTGGTTCCCTCCCCTATTCCTGAAGAAAGGCGTTTTCAAGGCGAATGGACCTGGTACGACCCTGCTAGTATCGTACCGGTGGTCGGCGGCAAGTTCGAGATGACCTTCTACATCTACTCCAAAGAATGCAAAGGCGTGTGGAAGACTCATTGGCCGTCAACCAGTGCAGTAGGAACCATGAAAGGCAAAAAGGTCGATTAAGACTAATTCAATCCGGCTGGTTGGGGGTAAATTCACACCCCCAACCGGCACATAACACAAAGGAGTAATAATGCGTAAATCAATCCTGATCGCCCTGGCGGTAGTCCTGCTAATGGGCGCAACACCTGCGTTAGCAGAACTAAACGGAAACTGGGCAGGCACCGGCAGAGGAGCATGTTCGCCTCCCGTAGGCCCCGATGATTTTCCCATCTACGCCTGGCAGAACTGGAAAGGCGTAATCGAGGACAGCGAAGACGAAGACATCAAAGTCTTCTACGGCAAGTGGGAAGACGAAACAGGCAACTACGGCAACTTCAAGGGTAAAATCATTTGGATGAGTCAGACTAACGCTTACTGTGAAGGTAAATGGACCTGGTACGATACCTCTGTTCTTCCTCATAAGGAAATTGTGATGGGTAAGTTCAGCATGAAGTTCACTCATTTCCCTGTGGAAACGCCCTACTGTTCCGGCGAGTGGGTATCTGAATACAGCAACGAAGGCGGGACAATGAAAGGCAGGATGGTCTTTTAGGCAATACAGGAATAAAGAGACGTTAACGATCTCTTAAACCGTAGACAACCAACAAAGGAGCAATAATGCATAAGGTAAAAAAACTACTGCTAGCCATGCTGGCAGTGGTAATGCTGCTGGGAGCAACTCCCTTGTTTGCCGAACTAGAAGGTACCTGGGCAGGCGAAGGCAGGGGCTTCTTTATCTATCCTGCCGGCATACCGTCGGACACGGTGTACGTCTTTCAGAGATGGGAAGGCGTGGTCAGAAACGGCGAGTTCCGGGGCGAATGGTCTGACGCGGATGGTCACTCTGGCAAATTCAGAGGCAGGATAATCCTCATGAGCCTTACCGAAGCGTACTGCGAAGGCGAGTGGCTGTGGATTGACACGAGCGTCGATCCACCCGTTATCAGGGCCAGAGGTCCGTTTAACATGACCTTCTACTACCGGGACGAAGACGAGACATGCTCAGGCAACTGGTTCTACAATAACGTCCACCGGGGAACTATGAGATGAATAAGGGTGGAGTAAACAGAGATAAAACCTGGTGTGGGGGGCGCTCTGCCCCCCACATCATAACCCCCTAAAGCTCCAAGGAGGAGTAATGCATAAGACCAAAAAAACCATACTAACCGCATTGGCAGTAATTCTACTGCTGGCTGCGACACCTGCCTTCGCACAGCTGGCAGGCGCCTGGGCAGGCGTCGGCGCCGGCAGCGCCCATCCACCCGGAACCGTAATCTACCCATGGCAGGAATGGAAGGGTGAGATCCCCAACTCCCAGGATGCCTTCAAAGGCGAGTGGTGCGACGAACAAGGCAACAAAGGAATCTTTAAAGGCGAGATAAACTGGATTAGTATCACCGAAGCGGTGTGCAAAGGTTCCTGGTACTGGTACGATCCTGCCGGCATCAGCGCCAAGCCGGTTTACGGCGGCGACTTCAAGATGACGTTCTACGTCTTCGGCGGAGACTGCAAAGGCACCTGGACATCCATCTGGCCTTCACCAAGTGCGGTAGGCACAATGAAAGGATACAAGGTAGAATAGCCACCAACCAATGACGATTCAGGCGGCCTGTTTTCAGGGCCGCCTTTTTGTTATCCCCTTGATTTTACCTCGTAACTGGATACAATCTCAGTGGAGTATCTTATGAAGACTGTCGTTGTTTATTACTCCCGGTATGGGAACTCACGCATTGCGGCAAGGCTTATCGCAAAACAGCTTGCCGCCCCTGCACATCGCATAGAGGTCAAGCGCCGCAAGGGGGTAGTAGATTCCACCTTCTCCGCCCTGTTCGGACGCCGGCCTAAGATCAAGACCCTCAACCTGCAGCCTGATGATTGGGACCTGATGGTGATAGTCGTTCCCATATGGTCGGGCAGACCTGCCACTCCCTTGAAAACGTTCCTTGCCGAAACCCGTCTTGCCGAAAAGCAGATAGCGGTATTCTTTACACATACCAAGACCGACCCTCATAAACGTCCCACTCGATGGATGCGGAAAGTGCTTGGCCATTTCGGCGCGCGACTGGTGACGGTGGGAGGTTATGATATCTCGGTCAAGAACCACACCGTGCTCAAGCAGCGCGTGTGGGATTTCCTTGCCCAGTTCCCCCCCCAAGCCATCCCGGCTTCGCCCAGGAAACTTGAAGCCAGGCGAAGAACAAAGAAATAACCCCTCGACTGTCCACCATCTTTTATTAATAAAAGGTGATTATCCATGAAACCGGAGTGATTTGACAAGCTGCGAACTGATAAGTCCAAATAAGTCAGGAGCTTGTCTGTTATTAAACCTGAATTCTAGCTCTTTGAGGTAGAGATACAGTTTC
>JAUVJT010000109.1 GCA_030592225.1 Candidatus Stahliibacteriota bacterium
AACTTGCCACTCTCCTCACCCGCCCCGGTCGCAATCCGCCAGAAGTACACCCCTTCGCTAATGCTCACGGGATTATACGTAATCTGCCCGGAGCCTGCAAGCTGGCCTGTCTGGTTGTGCACGCCTCTACCGGTAACGTCGTAAAGGTGAAGGGTGTAGGCGGTGGATGATGGCAAGGAGTAGGCGAAGCGGATGGAACCGCTTTGAATCCCTACCGCTGAGATGAAGGGTAAGGTTTCAGGCTGTTCAGCAATTCCAACAGAATCAATCTCAAGTGCAGCCATTGCATTCATTCTTAAAACTTTTCCCTTATCAATGGTGATGGTGTCGGCGGAATTTATTATCTTGTCCCATACGTCTTGATTGGTCCAATCCGGGTGAACTTCCCAAATTAATGCAGCAAGTCCTGCTACATGTGGAGTAGCCATTGATGTTCCATATGCACCATAACCATCAGCAGTATAACCACCGTTGTTCTTTGTTGTTGGAACATCGACGCTGGGTGTAAAAACATCAACATTAGGTCCGTAATTGGAACCCATACTCTCGTCTTTTATCCAGCGTTCTCCTTGAGAGTTTATTCCGCCAACTGACATCACATGTTCGTAAGCTGCAGGGTAATGATCAGACGCATCTTTATTCTCATTGCCTGCGCCACCACATGGAAAACACCCAGCATCCCAAGCATAGTTGACTGCATCTTCAAATAAATCGTAATAATAGTAATCGCCAAAACTCATATTAATTATTTTTATTCCATTATCAGGCGCATAATAAGTAGCGTTTATAATCGCATCCCACGTTGTGTTTCCGTTATCATCGTAGATTCTTAAAGCACAAATTTTGGAATTCCCCGCAAAACCTACAAACCCCAAACCATTATCAATCTTAGCCCCACCTATTCCAGAAACAAGAGTGCCATGCCCTAACCCATCATCAATATCTGTATTATTGGCTTTAAAATTATAACTTAGCTCTAAATTGATATTCGGTTGCAAGTCTTCATGATCCGTATCAATCCCAGAGTCAATATAACCTATCTTGACCCCTTCACCGGTCGAGGCGTTCCAAGCCCAGTTCGCTTTAGTAATCCGCATATTCCACTGTTGATCATACAAAGGGTCGTTAGGTGTATAGGGCCAGGGAAAGGAATCCGGCATGTTGAACATCTGCGCATCTTCCTGCTCAACAGGCTCAATCTGAATCACTGAATTTGGTTCAACGTACTGCATCCCTTCCAGGGTCTCCAAGACTCCTACCAGGCTATCGGCAACCTCTTGCTCCACCGTGCCGAATGATACAACGTAAGTTCCACGCGTGTAATCCAAAACCTCCTGGGAAGGGTTCGGGTAGTTAATCAACGGCTCGATAGTGAGATTGTGTTCCGCAACGAACGACTGAAGCGCAGGGATGTTATGTGTCTTGACTATGAACTCCGATAGCGGTTCATTGAACGGACTGGAGAGTCCGTTCTCCACTGTCAGTTTTTCTACATTCTCTGATGCAAAGGCCGCACCAGTCAGGGCTAATACTGCAATTACTGCGAAAACAAAGACACGTTTCATTTCATTACTCCTGTTGTTTAAGCTCCGTCTTGCGGAGGGTTTCTCCTCCCTCATCCCCAACCCTTCTCCCGGAGGGAGAAGGGAGTAATTTCCCTCTCCCATTGGGAGAGGGATTAAGGGTGAGGGAAATCTTCCAATCTTCTTACCGCTCACAGGCTGTTGATGTATTTGCGCACCCCTGAAGCGATGCCCTCGGCTACCTTCTGCCGGTAGGAGGCCTGGCGTATCTTCCCCTCCTCGGTGGAGTTTGAAAGAAACCCGCCCTCTACCAGCACGGCAGGCATGGAACATCCCTTGAGCACGTAGAACCCGGCCTGGTTGAGTCCACGGTTTTTGAAGCCTGTTTTGGCCGCCGAGGCGTCCTGAATGAATCCGGCAAGCTCCTCGGATTCACGCTGAAAGCGGTTGGTCAACAGTGTCGCGATTATGTCGTTAAAGATTGCGTCAGGGTCGTAGGCGTTCTCGCCGATATCGTATTTCAGCGATGCGTTTTCCCGCAGGGCCACGTTCTTGGCGTACTCCAACCGGTGGGAGCCGAGGAAGTAGGTCTCGAATCCGTTGGGGGACGAGGAGTTGTTGGCGTTGTAGTGGATGCTTATGAACAAATCGGCCTTCTTGGCATTGGCAAACTTGGTGCGCGACTGCAGGGGAACGTACTTGTCGGTGGTGCGGGTCATGTACACGGTATGGCCTTGCGCTTCCAGAAGCTTCTTAAGACGTTTGGAGGTATCCAGGGCCACGTCCGCCTCGTGAGTGCCGTATCTCTTGCCTATGGCTCCCGGGGCCTTGCCCCCGTGCCCGGCGTCTATCACTATCACCATTTTCTTGTTTACTGGTTTTTGAGTGACCACCGGGGTCGTCCCCTTGCTCTTGAAAGAAACCTCCACCCCGTTGGGTACGCCTTTGGAGGTAACCGTTACGTCTTTGGTGAACTTCAGCTCGATGGTGGTCTTGTTGCTATTGTTGGTAACCGTAGCCGAACTCACCAGACCGGCCAGTTTGATCTCTTTGACGGCAGAACCCACGTCGGCTTTGATTTGCACGTTGGTCGTCGATTTCTCGGTGACCTTGAAGGTGACGCCACTGGAAGCCAGTATCTGGATGGTGGTGGGGTCGGTTCCGGACAGGATTATCTTTTCTATCTTTATCTCTTCGGAGGGGTTGAGATCGGATGGTTCTACACTAAAGATGCGCTTCAGCATCATAACCGGGACGTAGAGGTTTGTCCCGTCCCAGCCGATAGGCTCGGGCAGATGGATGCCCACCTCGTTGTCAATCACCACGGTGCGGTTGTTGGCGGTAAACACGTAGGTGTGAGAGTTATAAACCAGCACCCCCTTCTTCTTCTCCGCAACCCAGGCGTGCCTGGACCCGGTTTTCGATGCCACTTCGATCAAAGTGACCGACTCCTTCCCGGCATAAGTGACGGTACTTAAGGTCTTGCCCGCAAAGGTGACAGTTCCTGCCTGCAGGATAATAATACCAACCAGGATAAGTGCTGACACTCGACGAAGTTTTACGCGCAGCGTGAAATCTCGAATGATTCTGCAAATCATATCAGATCCCCATTCGCCTCACTTCGCGATCCATTGCTCGGCGCTTTAATGTATCGCGCTTGTCTATGGTTTTCTTGCCGCGGCAGATACCTATCAGCAGTTTGGCTATGCCGCGGTCGTTGAAATAGAGTTTCAGCGGCACCAGGGTGTAGCCCCGGCGCTGGGTTTTGCCGAACAGCTTGCGCAGCTCCTGGCGGTGCATCAGCAGCTTGCGCCTGCGGGCAGGTTCCGGAATGTCTATCGTGGCCTGTTTGTAGGGTACGATGTGCATGCCCACTACAAAGGCCTCGCCGTTTTTAATCATGCAGTAGGCCTCGGCCAGCGAGGCCTGGTGGTCGCGCAGCGACTTTACCTCCGAACCCACCAGCACTATCCCTGTTTCCAGGGTATCCTCGATAAAATAATCGTACCGGGCCCGGCGGTTCTCCGCGATAACGTTCATACGTAAAGTGTAACCCCTAAATTGCTGTATGTCAATACCTACTCTAGTTGTTTAATAGCCATTACCACTTACCCCTACATCATTTCCGGCCTGCAATAGTCCAGGGGAAATAAAAAGGCGCGGCCGAAGCCGCGCCCAACGTTGAATTAACAAGAATTCAGGAAAGAGAAGCCTGGATCTGCGGCGCACAGTAAGCCTGAGACAGGCGGATAATATGTCCCCCGTACTCCTCGATAAGCAGCCGTTTCAGTGAGTCACTTACCTGGTAGACGTGAAGCGCTACCACTACCTTTCCGGTCACGGGATCGCGCTTTACGTGCAGTCCCTTGACGTCCGGGTGATTGAGCACCAGCATGTTGGATCCGAATTCAATAATGGTGTTGCCAAGCAGATTTTCACGTTCAGGCTCCGGTTTCCTCGCAGGGTGGGTTTCATTTTTATCCGGCTTCATATCCACTTCCTTTCTTGAAAGGTTTTTAAGGTATAGGCGGGGGCAAGGGTTGGTCGGGTGGTGGTATAGGGCCGCCGCCCACACCGGACGTATCGGGTATCGAGTCGGTCACGTAGGCGGGTTCGCCTGTGGGGACGTCAATGGACGGCGAGGTGGCCGCAACCAGCGGCGCCGTCATACCCACGGCTATCAGAATCAGGGTTCCAATCAGCAGCAGTTTCTTTAAGTTTTTATGCATTCTGGCCTCCTTTGCCATTTCACATCATTGGTATAGGTATCAGCAAATTAAGGGCCAAGCTTGCAAGTTGTGATTTTGCGTTCCTTAAGGAGGGGTATTGCCTGCCGCCTGCATTTTTTTGCCCCGAATCGTCTCATTTTCGTGACAGTTGTATACGTTTTGTTGCGCAACGTGATTCGACAAAGTTCCTTAAGGTGTAAAAGGGGGTGTCGCAATATTGTGACAGGTTTAGTACGGTATGCGCGGTATGTCGTAGATTTTCATCAGACGGGACAGATGCTGGCGGGATACGCCAAGTCGCTTGGCTGCGCGGGTTACGTTACCTCTCATTTCGGCAAGGGTTCGTCTTATCAATCCCCGTTCTTCTATCTTACGCGCTTCCTGCAGGTTATGGGTGGTATGGGGAACCGTAGGAAAGAAGCGCTGGTCGAGAAGGTCCCTGCTGATGTGCCGGGTGTACGCCAGTAGAATCGCACGTTCGATTACGTTTTTTAGCTCGCGGATGTTGCCCGGCCAGGGGTAATCAAGAAGAGCCTCGGACACGTCGTTTTCCACCCCTTTGATATTCTTGTTGAATTCTCTGGAGAATTTCTCCAGGAAGAAATCAATGAACTCGGGGATGTCTTCCCTGCGGTTGCGCAGGGGTGGAAGGGTAAGGGTAAGCGTGCTGATGCGAAAGTAAAGATCCTCGCGAAAGCGCCCCTGGCGAACCTCTTCTTTAAGGTCACGGTTCGTGGCGAAGATGAACCGGAGATTTACCGGTTTCTTGACGGGTTCCCCGAAGCGTCGTATTACCCGTTCCTCAATAACCTCCAGCAGTTTTGCCTGCATGTTGGGTGAGGTATTGGTTATCTCGTCGAAGAACACGGTAGAGCCGTCCGAGGCCTCCAGAAGGCCTATCCGGTTTTCCGTAGCGCCGGTAAACGTTCCCTTGCGGTAGCCGAACAGCTCCGACTCGAAGAGGTTTTCAGGCAGCACCCCGCAGTTTATGGAACAGAACTCCCGGCCGCGCCGCAGGCTGTGCTCGTGTATGGCATGGGCAAACAGTCCTTTGCCGGTGCCGGTTTCTCCTTCAAGAAGTATGTTGGTGTCTGATTTTGCTATTTGCTTGAGTTGAGCATAGAGTTTTGCTATGGCGGAGGAGGTGCCTATGACTACGCCTGATTTCTCAAAACCCTGTCGTTGACGGGCAAGAAGCAACTCCTCACGCATTCTTGCGAACTCCGCCGATTTGTCGATGGTTGCCGCCAGCAGGTTGCCCAGCGCTTCAAAATACAGGGTTCTTTCAGCGTCAAACAGTCCTATCTCGCTGCTGTCCAGGTAGATGGTTCCAATGAGCTTCTCGTTGGTACGCAGGGGTATGCACATCAGGGAGCGGATGTCGTTGAGCAGGATGCTGCGGGAGCGGTTGAAACGTTCGTCAGCGGTGGCGTCCGGGGTGTAGATGGGCTTCAGACCTTGTTGAATGCGCCGGATGACGGTCTGGGAGATGCGCCGGGCGTCGCTGGTGGTTGCCGGGTTCATTCGTTTGGAGGCCACCGAGTACAGTTCGTTTTCGTCCATCATAAAAATCATGCCCCGCTGCGCTTTGGTAAGCTCCAGTACGATGCCCAGAAGATCGAGCATGAAGTTTTCTCCGCCCAGGCGGTTGTTGATAAGTTCCGAAACCTGCCTCAGGCCTTCAAGATACTGGTGAGAAAGCCCTGATTGTCCCCGCCAGCGCTCAAAATGTTCGTCCCGGAAGCGGGTGATACGCTCCAGGTCATTAGAGGCCCCCACGCGTCTGAAGATTATTTGAGCCTCCTGCAGCGCCGATGAAGCCTGTACCGAATACCCCTCTTCTTTAAACATCGTCTCGGCCAATGTATAAAGGCTGAGGCCGTGTTCATAAAGCGCTTCGTGTGATTTGAATACCTCAACGCTTTCACGAAGCCTGCCCACTCCCTCATCGAAATTTCCTGCCGCTATCAGCGCCCTGCCCCAGATACGAAGAGCTTCTCCTCTTGCGTCCTCGAAACCGTGCTTATCTATCACGGACATTGCGTTGGATATAGTTTTCAGCGCAGGAATCGACTTGCCTTCTCCGAGAAGAGTTTCTGTTTTCAGCAAAGAGACACGTGCCTCGGCGTTCGAATCGGTGTTTGTTTTTAAGAGCGACTTGCAGATACTAAGCGACTCTTTGGCTTTGGAATAATTCCCGCAAGCGAGATTTATCTTACAATCTGTAATACCAGTCCATAAGAGGACGGTTTCCTGATGGTATTCCTTGGCAAGGGTTTGTGCTTTAGTGAAGATGCGTTTTGCTGCAAAGTAATTCCTTTGCAAGTAACAGAGGTGCATCCAACCTTGGAGAAGGTAAGACTTAAGGCTATTTGCGTAGGTGGTTTTGCTGAATTCCCTCCACAGCTTACGGTATATGCCATGCGCTTGCTCCCAATTTCCCAGAGCACTTGATGCCTGTGCCTCGAACAGGTGAAGTGCGGCGACCTGGTATTTGTCATTGATTTTGCTCAGTATATCGAGCGCCTGGCGCGCCAGGCTGCGTGCCTCGCGGTAGCGTCCTCTCGCAGAAAGAAGATAGGCTTTTTGACGTAAAATATCCGCGGTAAGGCTCGGATAGTTCATTTCCCGGGTCAGGGAAAGGGCTTCTTCCAGATACTCTTCCGCGTCGTTCAGTTTTCCACTATCCCTGTGAATAATTGCCAGCAGGAGATATGCCCGGCAAACAGCGTCCTTGTCGCCGCCTTCACGACAGGATTGAAGAGCTTTTTGGGTGTATTCCAGGGCCTGGGGCAGTTTCCCTTTTGATAAGAGAGGGTGGGCAAGGTTGTAGGGGGCGTTGAAACGTTCATAGGAGGATGAGGCAATGGCCAGGGATTGTTCGAAAAAAGCCTGGGATTCATTAAACTGGCCATGATAGTAGGCGTTCCAGCCTCGTGCGGTGAGTTGCTGGTATCTAAGGGTATTCGACGGGTTCGCAAGGCAGGCCTCGCTTTGCTCAAAGAATTCCTGGGCCCGGTCAAAA
>JAUVJT010000084.1 GCA_030592225.1 Candidatus Stahliibacteriota bacterium
GATTTCATCGGCGTGGGCCAACTGAATCTCAGGGTCAACCTCCGGGTGGGCCGACCTTATGACATTCTCTACCCGGTCAAAACACGCCGGATCGACGGCCACCGGATCACGCGATGCCAGGATACCCACATCGGCGCACATGGGTTCCATCACCTGGCCCCAGCAGTCGCACTCCTTGGTGACGTTGATAAGGAAGTTGGTGTAGAACCCTTCCTTGCCCTGGAGCGTGGCCAGCGCGTACTCCGCCATCTTTTTTGAAGCGGAATCGGCGGCCTCATCCCAGTTGATGCGCACCGCCTTGACCGGGCACACCCCGATGCATCCGGCGCAACCGGTGCATTTCGACTCGACGATGACGAAAGCGTCTCCCCTGGTCTCGATGGCATCCGCAGGGCATTGCCTCTGACAATCTCCGCAGTTAATACACTTTTCGGCATCGATCCACGGTTTGGTAAGGGAGTGCATCTCGAGCTTGCCTGCGCGCGCCGCAGTGCCCATGGAGAAGTTCTTGATACTGGCGCCGAACCCGGACAGCATGTGTCCCTTGAAGTGCGAGAACCCCAGCAGCGCCGGAATCTCGGCAATCAGCGCACCCAGCCTGGCTTTCTTGATGAGTTGACCGTTCACAGGTACCTCGATAAAATCCTCGCCCCGCATCCCGTCTATGATGAGGATCGGCGCGCCTATCTTATCAGCGCTGAACCCGTGCCGGTGGGCAAGATTGAGGTGATCGATCGCGTTCCCCCGCTGACCGTAGTACAGTGTGCTGGTCTCAAACAGGAACGGGCGAGCGCCTTTTTGCTTGAGGAACTCCACCGCCACCCGTGAGTAATCGGCAGGTATAAAGGTCTTGTTCCCCTTTTCCCCGAAGTGTACTTTTATGCCGCACAGCTTTTTGTTGGAAAAATCGCCGTCCACCAGTTTTGCAAGGAGCCTGGGCAAACCGGCGAGTAACGTCTGCTGATTCTTACCGGGAAGAAAGAATACCTTTGATGCCATCGGCGTATAATAAGGACGCGGTGCCGTCTGTCAAGGTAGCGCTTGAAAATCAGCAGCGCCTGGCCGTGGTGCTTGTCAGAGAAACCGCCTATAAATACGCACTCGGTGACTATAATAAGGCTCTTGAACTGGAGGAACGCACCCTGAGTATGGCGCAGAACCTGGGAACCCGTAAGAGCAAAGCGTTGGCTTTACTCATAATCGGGCTTATCAAAAGGCATCAAAAGAAACCCCTCGAGGGTCTGGAGGCGACCCGCAAGCCGCCTTTTTCCTTTCCAGCAAGGCGATAAGAAAATTTGATGAGAAGGATACCTTCGACCTGAAGACCTTCTTTATACATTTTCAAGTCCTCAATGCCCTGGGGAAACAACGGGAAGCATCCGAGATTATCAGAACGCTGCATTCACGAATAGTGCAGAAAGCCGAAACCATCCAGGAGCCTGGTCTGGTAAAAAGCTATCTACAGAACGTCGAGCTCAACAGAAAAATAATCCAGGAGTGGGAACGCCTTCACCCAACCGGAGATAAAACCAACAGGTAATCCTGCGATTCTCGCTGTCGTATTGCAAACCAGCTAACTATATCCGCGTAACCCCTTGCGATTCGGAGGAGGTGGATTCTTGTTGTCGTATTGCAAGCCGGCTAACCCCAACGATACGTGCATCAACACCAACAGAGGGATAGCGGAGAAAGTGAATCTTAAGCCTCGCCCACCAGTTGAACGTGAAGTTTGCGGTTGCGGGGACGGTTATCGAAATCAATGAACACTACCTGCTGCCAGGTGCCGAGCACCAGTTCACCTTTGCTGAACGGAATGGCCATGGACGTACCAACCAGAGCGGAACGCAGGTGAGCAAATCCGTTGCCGTCTCCCCAGGCAGCATCGTGGTGATAGACCTTGTCCGCAGGCGCTATCCGCTCGAGAACCTCCTGCAGGTCGGCCAGCACCCCGGGTTCGTACTCTATGGTAGTGATGCCTCCGGTGGAGCCTGGCAGGATAACACAGCAAATTCCTTCTCGCAGGCCGCTTGCCGAAAGGATGTTCCTGAGTTTGGTGGTGATGTCGTGGACGTCACAGAACCCCTTGGCGCTTAAGGTAATTGAACCCGAAAAAACAGCCAATTTAACCCTGCCCCAGCAGTTTTGCCGCCTGGGGGCTGAGTTCGCGATACCCCAACTCGAAAGCGCGCATGAAATCGGCTCGCGCCTTCTCATTCTTGCCCAGCGCCATAAGCGCCTCCCCTTTGTGATAGATGGCCGAGGCGTCGGTTGCATCATCGGCAAGAGCACGCTCCAGATGCCCCAGCGCCTTCTCGACCTCACCCAGGTAAAGAAGGGCTATTCCGAAATCCCTCCACTGCCATGCCGCAGTCTTGCCCTTCTTTTCGTCGCTCAAAGATTCATAGGCCTGTGCCGCTTCCCGGTAGCGACCAAGCTCAAACGTCGAGGAAGCAAGAACCTCCATCGCGGTAAGATTATGTCTATCTTTTTTAACTATATCGCTTGCCTTGTCAACGGCCTCCTCGAGCCGTCCCAGATAGCTGAGCGCCTCGGCATAGTAAAGAAGCGCCCCCTCATCGGAAAGACCCAGAACGTGAAGCTGTTGAAACTCCTCGGCAACCTTATCGTACTCACCGTGCTCGTGGTAAAAGAAAAGTTTGGTAAAAAGAATCCTGGCGTCGAGCGTCAGCGTCTGATTGGTTCCCTTGAAGCGCGCAATTTCAGCGCCCTTGCGTGCAATCTGCAGCGCGCGAGAACGCTCTAATCCCGCGGTTGAACTGTCGAGGAGCACCGCGCTGAAGGTTGCCTTGTCGCGTGAAGCAAAGTTGCGCTCAAGGTCTGCAATCCTGGCAGCAACGCCCTTGCGGGAAGAGGAGGCGGGCAGGAATCCCATGAACTCGCTCGAAATGGCGCTCACTACGTCGCCGGGAACCGAAATCTTCTCCAACTCGGCTGCCAGACTGCGGTACAACTCCTTGAGGGTGGATGAACCTCTTTGCTCTCGAATGCTCACCAGGTTATCAAAGAAAAAGAGAACGAGTATGAACCTCTCCCGTTCAAGACTTTCCCTGAGTCTTGCCTCGAAGATGGAGCGCGCGGCAAGCCCGCTTACCTTTTTGCGATCGCGCTTCCTGCGATCCCCTGATCCCCGTTTGCCTCGTTCGGAGGGCGGAACCCATTCAAGAAAGAATCCCGGAGCCGGAATAAACGTATCGCCTTCACGTCTCGCGGCAAAGGAAACCTGGGGATGACACATGATAATCTCTATCTCACCGAGGACTAAACGAGGATAGTGTCCAATCACCTTGTTCTGCGAGCCGGGTTGTATTATGGGTTCTTTGCCTGTGAATTTTTGATTGTCGTAAACCCTGAACACGTCTCCCACATCAACTTCCATCTCGTTGCCAAGATCCAGGGTAATGATGCCGGTACGTTCGTCATAGTCTATTACCGTTCCACCCTCGGCCAGGATTCGCTCAAAGGCCATCACCCTATCGCGCCCCAGCTTCTTGGCCACGTACGTGGCGACATCGGCTCTCTCGTAGAGCTGATCCAGCTCACCCGGCAAGGATTCTTCCGCGCCCTTCAGAACAACAGCGCTGTCCGCCGTGGCACTACCGACACTTACCGTTACCTGAGGCAGGGAAATGGCTTTGAACTCAGGATTAAGGCGGCGGTAGTCTTCAAGTTCCTCGGCGGTGGGGATGTCCGCGCGACGCACGAATTCACAAAGCTGCCGGCCCAGAGACCGGGCCTCGCTCGCGGAAAGATAGGCAAGCAGGACGCCGAATTCCTCCCCGCCCAGACGAGCAAGCAGCGCCTCCCCTGACTCATTTTGAGAAAAGAAAGAACGTACCTGCCGGGCAAACGACCGCAGCACCTCATCTCCGAAACGATGACCAAGGGTATCGTTAACCTCTTTGAAGTGGTCAAGATCGAGGTGGAAAAAGGAAAGCGAAGGACTTCTCGGTTTTCGCCCACTGGATTTCGAGCTCGGGGATTTGGCCTCTGTCTTTATCCTGAGAGCCATCTCTGTCATTTGGTCCCTGAACGCCTCCTTTTTCAAAAAACCGGTAAGCCCATCCCTGTCGCGTTCTTCCTGCAGAAGGAGATTGTTCAAAAGCGAAGACAGCAATCCTGATACCCGCTCCGGGTCATATTGGGAATCGTCTTTGAACGAAAACGCCGCAACAAGCCTGCCGCCTGCCCCCTCGAGCTTCAACACGAGTTTGCCTTCGCACATCTTTTTGGAGGCATTGCCGACGGCCCGGCTCAGCGCTTCCATATCCACACCCCTATCGGCGGATATGGAACGCTCTTCATTAACGATAAAACATATTCCCGCTAACTTGCCACCTACACTACGAAGCACTCGATTGGTCTGGCTCCGGAACTCTTCAATTGACCTGCTCATCATGCAGTCTATTGCAACTTACGCAAAATGTCAAGCAAACGAGAGTGAACGTATTCATATTAACTCCACGACCTGATATTGACAAAGAGTACGCTCGCGATATAATCCCACACATCATCATCAAGGAGGATTATTAATGAAGGTTAAAGTTGATGAGGAAGCCTGCATCGGTTGCGGCGTCTGTGCGGATATTTGTCCGCAGGTTTTCGAAATGAAAGACGATAAAGCGGTAGTCATCGCCGGCGCAAACTGTGATGAAGCCGGATGCTGCCAGGAAGGAGCTGACTCCTGTCCTACCGAAGCGATTATTATCGAAGAGTAGTAGTCTACATCGCTTGAATGATAATTGCCGGCTAATAATTGCTTTAACGGCAGTTACCGGACGGCAGTTATCACATAAACTGCAGAAATCACAAAGCGGGGAGCTTTGCTCTCCGCTTTTCTTTAATCTGCAGACAAAAACCGCCCCCGGATGGGGGGCGGTACAGGAGGTGTTTCTGAGGAGGGCTATTTCTATTATAGTCGCTAACCTATCCGTGTCAAGCTGGAGACGAATCCGGCCCCTGGGTTTGCTTAATAACACAAGACCGACCTACTCCCTGATGCAAAATGGGTGGGGTTACCAATTAACCGGTCGAAGAAACGGTACTTGAACCCTGCCTGCTTGACGATATTTGAAAGGAATTATTCGCCACAATCGCAGAAATTGCAATAAACAGCCACAACAGGATATGGTGCTGGGTCGAAAGGAATAGGTGAGCCAGAAGTGAGGACCCAAACCCAATGAGAAGCCCTTCGGTCAACAAAGAACGTGCGCGATCCTGTCGTTTTTCGTGATGCCTCCGAGCGAGCCACATATTCCTCAAGGAAAAGAAAAGTATTCCCAAAAAAGGAAGAAACCCCAGAAGCCCTGTGCCTGCAAAAACCTCAGCATAGGTATTGTGGATAACGGGTTCATAGAGATGGGGCGTGATGGTTGAGTAATATTTGAACATGTAAAAAAAGCAATCGGCGCCCACTCCCAAAACAGGGTGATCTAAAAACATCCTCACTGCAGTCATTGCAAAATAGGTCCGCCAGTCAATGGAT
The DNA here is from genome assembly GCA_030592225.1 of Candidatus Stahliibacteriota bacterium. Taxonomy (GTDB): domain Bacteria; phylum Hydrothermota; class Tepidihabitantia; order B3-TA06; family B3-TA06; genus B3-TA06. The sequence goes on from JAUVJT010000084.1 coordinate 5,504, forward strand.
GCGGGCCTTATTCCGGAAAAAAAAGTATTGACACTAAACCCGGCGGCAAATAATTTGGCGAAACTCAAGTACAGCAAACCTAACGTTCCAGCCAGAATAAAAAAGAATATAACCAACTTTTTCTGCCGGAGATAGAGAATAAACTGAGTGGGAAGCAGCACGAGAAACATACTGCGGGACAATGTCAAAGGAATGGCAACTGACATAAGCGCATAAGCAGTGAAATATAATCCTTTTGCCCATTTGTTCCCGGCGTTTATCCCCATGTAGAAAGATACACAAATAAAAGGCAGGAGCCAGAATCCAAAGTAGTTAGGGTCCTGGAGTGTACCTGTTGCACGCACGAGCCCGGTACCCACAAACTTTTGAATCACAGCAATCGCTGCTTGTACGGCAAGTGCAAAAATCAATACATTTAATACTGTCCTGAGACGTTTCTCGTCCGCGAAGATATTGATAAACACCCAGTAAGCCAGGATATTCCCAAAGAAAAGCCCTACCCCTCTGAATGCTCCTTCGAGATGGAAAAACGAAAGAAGAGAAATCACTACCCCCACAAAGAAGAGTAAAATAGAGGCGCCCAACGGAGTGATCTTAAAGGTCAGGGAACGTTTGGAAAGAAGAATTGAAGGAATAGATAGCACAACAAGAACTAACCCTCCGAAACGCACAAAACTGCCCGTAGGCAAAAAATCGCTGATCATATACGCAAACGGCATTACGGCGAAGTAGAATATCCAAAAAGGGTACGGATTAACCAAACATAAAATCACCAACAGCAGTGCGATGGGAGCGGATGCCAAAAGAATACCCGTCGTGCCTGAAACAAGAAACCCGCCTATACAGGCGAGTAAGAGTATTCCCAGGAATACCAGCGCAATCCAAACCGGTTCGCGCGAAAAACGCTCGACCGTTGTTTGACTAAAACCGCTCGCTTTCCCCAGCATAGTTATGAACCTTGATTCGTGCTGAACATATCTAACTCTACTGAATTTTGCTCAGGTTGTCAAATCCGCCTGATGACATCTATCCTTACTTGCCAGGCAAGGATGACCCCAGACGGCTAAGCCTATTAAATAGATACGCTTGACGCAGCAACTTTCCTCCATATAATCATCGGATGTTATGGTCAAAGGCATTGGTGCCGACTCTGCGCGAAGATCCGCGCCAGGCGGAGAATTTAAGCCACAAGGTTCTTCTGAGAGCAGGCTTTATAAGACCTGTAGGCTCGGGGCTTTACAATCTTCTTCCCCTGGGATTGCGCGTAACGCAGAAGGTAACCCGGATAATCAGAGAAGAGATGAACCGCATAGGCGGCCAGGAGATGTTCCTTACCGCCCTTTCTCCCCGTTCCCTGTGGGACAAATCCGGCCGGTGGGATGCGTTCGGCGACGATATGTTCCGTCTGGTTGACCGTAAGGGACAGGATATGGCGCTTTGTCCTACTCATGAAGAAATCATGGCGCTCATTGCCTCCAGGGAGCTTCGTTCCTACAAGGAACTTCCCCAGGTATGGTACCAGTTTCAAACCAAGTTCCGGGACGAACCCCGACCTCGCGGTGGAGTGCTGCGCACCAGACAGTTCACCATGAAGGATTCGTACAGCTTCGACTTGGATTACGAGGGACTGAATCGCTCCTTCAATCTCCATCACGAGGCTTACTCCCGCTCTTTTGCACGCATGGGACATCGCTTCTTCGTGGTGCAGGCCTCAGGTGGACTCATGGGCGCGGGTGAATCCGCCGAGTTCATGGTACAGGCCGAGTCGGGCGAGGACGTCTCGTTCGTATGCCCTGGATGCGATTACCGGGCAAACGCCGAGGTGGCCGAAGCCAGACCCGCTGCAGCCCCGCAATTGCAAGCCAAGCGGGAAAAAATACGTACGCCTGGATTGAGGAGTGTCGAAGAGGTGTCCGGATTTTTGGGCATAGAAACCTCGCAACTGGTCAAGAGCCTGCTGTTCATGCGTACAGAGAAGCCGCTGCTGGTGCTGATACGTGGGGATTATGAACTGAGCGAGGACAAGCTGAGGCGGCATTTCGGAACTGATTTGACTCCGGCACAGGACGAAGACGCCCGCAAGTACATGGGCGCTTCACTTGGTTTCCTGGGACCTCAGGGAGTGGATATCGAAACGTACGCAGACAAAAGCCTCGAAGGTTCTGATACCTACGCCGCAGGAGCCAACCAGGATGACCATCATGTCGTGGGCATAAGTCTTTCGAGCGAGACAAACATACGAGAGTATCTGGACTTGCGAGCGGTAAAAACCGGCGACACGTGTCCGAAGTGCAATGCGAATCTTGAGGGAAAACGCACCATCGAGCTGGGGCATATCTTTAAGCTGGGAACCAAGTACTCGGAAGCGATGGGCGCGACCGTGACGGATGAAAAAGGCGAGGAGCGCGCCATAGTGATGGGCTCTTATGGAATCGGAGTGGAACGCTCCATGGCGGCGCTGGTTGATCAGCACTACAAGGATGATCGCATGGCCTGGCCGGTGAGTGTGGCTCCTTACGAAGTCGAGGTGGTGTCTTTAGGCGAGGCTGAGGTTTCTGCAAAGATATACCAGGGATTGAGGAATGCAGGTATCCAGGCGGCGCTCGACGACCGCGACATCACGCCCGGGGCCAAGTTCGCCGATGCCGATCTGGTGGGAATTCCTTACCGGGTGATAGTAGGCCCGCGCGGCCTTAAAGAAGACAAGGTGGACGTAAAGAACGTGGCCACTGGAGAAATTATCCAGGTCAGCAAGCAAGATGCGGTAACCAAAGCCGCCGAACTGGTGGCCAGGGAGACCAAAGATGCCGGTATCTGAGATTATTCAAAGGACGGTCGTCAACGTGCTCAAGGAACACGGCTGCAGCCTTTACCATCTTGAGCGCAAGGGCAACCGGCTGGAGATATTCGTGGATAAAAAAGGCGGGGCCACCATTGGGGATTGCGCGAAAATAAGCCGCGCCCTGAGCCTTGACCTCACGTCCCTGAAGGAGGAGTGGCGCAACCTGAATCTTGACGTTTCAACCCCGGGAATTGAACGCAAACTCTACACCACGCCACATTACCGCAGCGCGGTGGGAGAGCGGGTGCGCATCAAAGTAGGGGATGAGATTATCGAAGGACGTATGCTGGAAGCGGGGGAAGATAGTGTTTTAATAGAATTAGAAACCGGAGAAGGCCGCCGGATTGGCTACAACGAGATCCTCTCTGCCCGGGTGCATAGAACCACCGAGGAACTCTTCA
>JAUVJT010000087.1 GCA_030592225.1 Candidatus Stahliibacteriota bacterium
GCGCGTACCAAAGATTGCACCTATTGCTTCCATCATCGCGGGGGAAGCGGCAGTGGTACTAATCTGGCTTGGCATCCTTCCCACTTTTGGTCTGGTTGACGGCATAGCGGCGCTTATCATTGCCACCTTGGTTCTTTTCTTGACCATTCTTGCTTTCTTTCTTAACAAGGATATGTGAGAGGTTTAGACATCCTGAGCACCCGACTGCCCCAGACGGTGGGATTACAGGGCACGCTGAGCCTATCCTGCATACGGTCGCCCCTGCTTGACAGCGTTGCCTAGCAGACTAGGATTAGAACGATGAGGAAATGCAGTGTACACCAAGGTCGAAATGCGGGGCAGGGTGACTTGTTCACAGCACATCAGATGAGGACGTACCTTGACAAACCCTAGTAATAATCTATAATTAGACCATGGCAGAAGTTAAAGAGTTCGGAGAGGTCATCGAGATCCAGGGTCGGATTGTTAAGGTCAAGATGCAGCCCCAGGATACCTGCACGACATGCGGGCACAAAGCGATATGCTTTGCCGTGGGTAAGGAACGCATTCTGATTGCCCGGGCTGAGTCCGGCGTTCGTGAAGGCGACATGGTCTGCCTGGATTTTCCGTCAGGGCCTTCTATTATCTCATCCTTACTCATCTTCGTGGGTTCGGTGTTTGTGCCCCTGGCCGTGTTGCTCATTGCGGGGTTGGCTCAAGCTTCGGTTTTGTTTAAGGCCATCTCAGCCGTTGCCGTCTTGCTGGGTTACTGGATATTCCTGATCATATTGAACAAACGGCTGAAGCGCTCGGGCTGGTTTCTGCCGCGTGCGTACAAATCAACAGAGGAGCCGAATATCAAGGAGACAGCCAAGTGAACGAGATTTATCTGGACAACGCTACAACCACAAAGCTCGATCCGCAGGTGCTGGAGGCGATGCGTCCGTTTATGTTGGAAGAGTATGCAGTGCCTTCAGGTCATTTCGGTTACCAGTCCTCGCTCGATGCCAAGGAAAAGCTGGACCAGGCGCGGGCGGCAGTCGCCCAATCAATTAACGCGGAGCCTGATGAGATTATATTCACCTCGGGTGGTACCGAGGCCAATAACCTGGCAATTCAGGGGTTGCTGCGTAAGGCAAAGGGTAAGTCCCATGTGGTTACCACTGCCATAGAGCAGGAATCCGTTCTGAATACCTTGCGCGCTCTGGAGAAGGAAGGTCTGGTTGAGTTCACTATGGTGAGTGTGGATGCAGACGGTTTCGTTAATCTCAACGAACTCAAAGCCGCCCTGCGTGATGACACCGTGTTGTGCTCAGTCCACCTGGTCAACCACGAGGTGGGAACCATCCAGCCTTTGGTCGAGATAGGCAAGCTTTGTGAGGAGAAGGGCATTCCTTTGCACACCGATGCCGTGAACGGCTGGGGACACGTGCCTTTCGATGTCCGTGAGATGAACGTATCACTTGCCTCGCTCGCCGCGCACAAGATTCACGGCCCCAAGGGGGTGGGCGCGCTCTACCGCCGCAAGGAAATTAAACTCTTACCCATCATGTACGGTGGATACAACGAATTTGAGTTGCGGCCCGGCATCGAAAACGTCCCCGGTATCGCGGGCATGGCCAGGGCCATTACCATGATTGAGCCCGAGCATATCACCTACATCCATAATCTCAAGCGTACGATGTGGGAGCTGGTAGGGCAAGAAATCCCTTGGATTCACCTCAACGGCTCTGCAGACCGCGGCGCTCCCCATATCCTGAATATAACCTTCGACTACATCGAGGGTGAGTCCATCCTGCTCCATCTCGACATGCGGGGAATCGCCGCAGCCACCGGGTCGGCTTGTTTTTCCAAGGCGCTGGAGGCGTCCTACGTGCTCCTGGCAATGGGCAGGCCGCACGAGCAGGCGCACGGTTCCATGCGGTTCAGCTTCTCCCGCTTCAATACCACCGAGGAGATTAAACGTACCCTGGGGGCGCTCAAGCAGATCGTCGCCGATCTTCGCAGGCTCTCACCTTTGACTCCGGACAAAGAATAAGGAGATTATAGATGGCGCTATATTCCAAGAAGGTAATTGAGCACTTCAAGCATCCCCGCAACGTTGGAGAGATTGCCGACGCCGACGCCGCAGCCATGGAGGGCAGTCCGGCCTGCGGTGACATGCTGAAGATTACTCTGAAGATAGACGAGAAGACCCACGTGATTACCGACATCAAATTCGAGAGCTTCGGCTGCGCCTCCAATATTGCCACTGCCTCCATCATCACCGAGATGGCCAAGGGTCGAACCATTGAAGAGGCGGAGCGAATCGGCTGGAAGCAGGCGGCTGACGAACTTGACGGGCTGCCTCCGGTAAAGATGCACTGCGCGGTACTGGCGGTGGACGCCCTCAAATCGGCTATTGAGCAATGGAAGGAGCGGCACGGGCTTGTCGAGAAAGAACCCACCACCCCTGACAAGGTGCTGCGCAAGCTGCGCAACGTGCTCAATCCCTTAACCGGCGTCTCAATCGTGCGCATGCAGCTTCTTTTGGATTTCGACGTTGCCGACGGGATAGTAACCATTGACCTTGACCTTACCCCTGAGCACAAGTTTGCCTCCCACATCTCCGAAGAGATACACGAGAAGCTCGACCACCTGTGGGATGTCAAGGAAGTCAAGATAAACTTTGTGGGCAAGCCTGAAGTCTAGTAAACCCGAAGCCCTGATGTCATTCCCGTAGTCCTGCAGACTGAGAATTTCTCACGGGACTGGTTATATCTTGTCAAGTTCCCATACCCAGCGTTCATTATTCAACCCTATCAAGATTACCTTCTCGAATCCCAATTTCCGCAGTTTGCCAAGGAAAGGTTTATCTTTTTTCATCTTGTGCGCTTGCACGTTGGTCGCTGCAGGGTAGGTGATTCTCAACGTAGTCGCCTTTGTTCCTCTGGTGGTTACCGTGACGTTTATTTCCTTATCCAGCATCTTTTCTTCATATTCCTTGGCGTACTCTGTGCGTTTGGCAATGGCTTCCTGTTCGTCTCTTTTATCCTGGGTCTTCAGGATTCTTTCCTTCATTCTGTGAGCGACACGATCTTCAGGTCTATATTTAAGCGCTTCCTCCACCGCTTCGATGGCTTTGGCAAGTTCGTCTTCTTCCAATCTCTTTTTTGCTCTTTCTATCCAGTATTCTGCAGCGGCTTTTTTAACCTCATCCTTCATCTGAATCGCATCTTTGTCCTCAAACCTGAAATGGAGCGCTTTGTCACATGCATCAAGGGCTGCGTCAAACTTGTCGTTGAGCATGTTTACCTCAGCCTCTGCCAGCCAGTATTCCACAGCTGCGTCCGGCAATTTCACAAGAAGCGCCTGGGCGCTGTCGTAGCGCTCGTTTTGCTCCTCCACTTTTAGAAGGAATTTTTGCGCGCGGTCAAAGTCGTTTTCGTTCAATGCCTTGATAGCGGTCTCGAAGGGGTCTCCGGTGCAGGCCATTAGCAGAAAAATCAATCCTGTCGGCAAGAACTTCTTCATCAAACCTCCTTTGTTAATTTCAAAGTAATTGTAACCGGGTAACGCTGGTTGTAAAGGGAAGGGTGTGGGTTTGGAATCCCCTTGACATATCAATCCTGGTAGTTATCATCTCCATGATACTGACAACTAATAACTTAACCAAGGAGGAAAAATGAACTGGGTTCTGGTTTTGCTCTCTTTGATTGCAACCGGGGAAATGGATCGAGGGATAACTGCGGAGGTGTGGGATGCTTATTCCTACGATACTCAGGATTACGATATCGTTGACGAAGAGCCTTTGCCCTTGCGCGTTGTCTACAAGGGCGACACCTACGATTCGCTTTCCTTCCGCCTGCTTTTGTCGCCGCAGACCGCGTTCGTTATGCGCTGCGATCCCGGCGCCCGTACCCTTGCCGATACCCTTGCACCTGATTATGATTTGACTTCAGATGCAGAAGCTGCAGTTGCCGCAGCCCCGGCGTGGTTGAGACCTGATTTGGTCGATAACCTGATGCAGCTTACATCCGGGAAGCAGGATGCATTGGCGGATATGATTCTTAATCCACCGGACATCCGTTTGCGCGACGAGATTGCGTTTCAGGCCGCTCATACGTCACCAAATTATGTCTTCGCAATGGACCTTTCCGTCATGGAACGATGTCTCGATTCGCTCTTTGCTATTGATGATGAACTTGCCTACGTAGATATTGTTGACTACGGCGATCCGGAAACCGATGACGATTACTACTCCACTACGCGCTACACGACACTTGATAATGGTTTTCATTCCACCTTCGAGATCCCGCGCGAGATTTACTACTGGTACGTAATCATGCCCCGTATCACCGACGAGAAGCCTATGATAATCTATGACAAGTTCTGGCGTGAGTACCTCTACTACGACAACGGCACCACCTCTTACACCGAGGGTGGCTATCCGTTGCTGCGCGACGTTCTTGCCGATATTACCTACATTTGGGACGGCGAGCGGCACGTCTGGGCCGCTGACCGGCCTCTCTCTCCGGATATGTGCGCCCTGGACGCCATCGGCTGGTGGGTTTCGAGGGTAGTGCCTAATCAACCTAGTGGGACTCGATATATACAACCCAACCAGATAGCAACGTGTCATTACGGCAACTGCGGCGAGACCCAGGATATCTATTGCGCCGGTCTGCGTACAGGTTTGATTCCATCTCTAGGCACCATGAACATCAACGAGGATCACGTGTGGGACGCATTCTGGTGGCCTTCCGACTTTTCCAATACTGACGAGGGGATATGGTATGAGTGCCAGGTTGACCGTTGGGGTGGCGTTACTCACGCGGCCGATTCAAACACCTCCTACGATGATGACCGCACGGGCAGCAGCAAACACTGTTCTATGATCTGGAACTGGCGGGCCGACGGCTACCAGTGGAGCACCATTCCCATGTACTCGGATTACTGCACCCTGACCGTAACCGTATACGATGATGACGGCAATCCGGTGCCAAACACGGACATCAGGCTTTGGAGTGATCCCTGGACTGGGTATCCCTCTTACCTTGGGAAGGGCTTTGCCGGCCTTACCGACCGCAATGGTGTCTACACAACTACACTCGGTGAAGAACAGAACTACACCGCAGAGGTTTACCTGCAAAGCATGGGGCAGATTATTGATTCCGCATCCGCCCTTGCAGGTGAGCATTTCTCTCTGGCCTGTACACTTACCACAGACTATAAGCCTAAGCCGCGTGAACTTAAGGCCAATCCGTACCCACCCGATCCGGTGCCCGATCTTAATTTGGCTCTCCAGGTGGAGGCGGAGTACGACCTTGGGCACTGTCCTACTTATGTTTGTTCTGAGGCGGCAAAGGGCCAAGGCACTATTAAGTTTAAGCAGGGCCGGCTGACCGACTTCTTTGTTACCGATCAGGCTGGTCTATCGGATTTTTTGCGGGAGATTAACTTCAACACCTACGGGCACTTCCCAATAGAAGGTTCGCTGGATACCGCATTTTCTGTTCCCCTGGACAAAACTTGCTACCTGGTGTTTTTTAACAACTACGGGGAGTTCGGCGAGGTCATCTCGGGTACGGTTTCCCTCATCGAATCTACCGACGTGGCCGAAGCGCCTGGTGCGGATGAGCATTTGGTTCTCGAGGTGATGTCGTTTGCTTCCGGCAAGGGAACCATTATGTTCAGCCTGCCTGCCGCTGGCCACGCATGCCTTGACGTCTTCGATCTCAGCGGCCGTAAGGTAACCACTCTGGTGAATGGACAGCTCACCGCAGGTAAGCATGAGGTTTACTGGAACGGTCTTGATAATAAGGGCGCGGTGCTGTCCAACGGCGTCTACTTCATCTCGCTTGCCGCCGAGGACTCAAAGCTGATCTACAAGACCGTAATCGTCCGCTAAGCAAAAAAAACTTTGACCCGGAGGGAGCCTGCGGGCTCCCTCTTTAAGGTTGCCGGCTGTTCGGTCAGCGCATCACCACTCATGCTTTCTATTCCCGACAAGCTCGGTCGTAAGGTTTGCTCTACCTCAGTCGCTCCCGACCCTTCAGGCACTACCGTTATCAACTGGCAAGGGGTGGACAATCGGGGTTACTCCCAATCCTCCGGCGTCTACTTCGTGCGGATTGAATCCGGTAACCAAAACCTGACCGGCAAGTTTGTTATGCTGCGTTGATAGCAGGTTATCTGGAGTGTAGTTGATTTGAGTAAGAGCAACTGAAGGACAAAACACTTGACAAGGCTGGGAATCGAACTATAATTCAAGATTGCAGGGGACTGGAAGCGAGGAAAAGATTGGAACAATGGAAGGACTGAGTTCTTCCATTGAATGTTCTCTGGACGCAAGTTCTGGGGACAGGTTCTTTGGAAAATTGGGAGTGCAATGCGTGGGTATATAATTCAAGCTACTACGAGTGTACGGTGGATGCCTTGGCATCTGGCGGCGATGAAGGACGTGGTAAGCTGCGATATGCGTCGGAGAGGTGCAAACAACCTTTGACCCGGCGATTTCCGAATGGGGAAACCCAGCGAGAGTCATGTCTCGTTATCCCTGCTTCAATTGAGACAGGGAAGCTAACCCGGGGAAGTGAAACATCTCAGTACCCGGAGGAAGAGAAAGCGAAGCGATTCCCGTAGTAGCGGCGAGCGAACTGGGAACAGCCTAAACCGATTGAGGTGCCAAGCCTGCAGGCTTTGCCTCAGCGGTGTCGTGGGACCTATTGTCCTGAAGCTGCAGCTCTCAGGAAGAAGTTACAAAACGCAAACTGTAGTCAAATCGTCCTGGAAAGGTGAACCAGAGTGGGTGATAGTCCCGTAGACGAAACGGTTTGCGACTTCTAGATAGGCACCCGAGTACCACGGGACACGTGGAACCCTGTGGGAATTCAGGCGGCCCACCGCCTAAGGCTAAATACGTCCAGATGACCGATAGTGAACCAGTACTGTGAAGGAACGGTGAAAAGAACCCGGAGACGGGAGTGAAATAGAACCTGAAACCGTGCACTTACAATCAGTAGGAGCCTAGTGTTTGTTCGAACTGTGTTCGTTCAAACACGGGTGACTGCGTGCCTTTTGCATAATGAGCCGGTAAGTTACTATATGCGGCAAGGTTAAGCCCTTCAGGGGTGAAGCCGAAGCGAAAGCGAGTCCTAACAGGGCGTTGAGTCGTTTATAGTAGACCCGAAGCCTGGTGATCTACCCATGGCCAGGGTGAAGCGCAGGTAACACTGCGTGGAGGCCCGAACCGGTGGATGTTTCAAAATCCTCGGATGAGCTGTGGGTCGGAGCGAAAGACTAATCAAACCAGGTGATAGCTGGTTCTCCCCGAAATGTCTTGAGGGACAGCCTCAGGTGTTCAGTAACGGAGGTAGAGCTACTGATTGGATGCGGGGAAGAAATTCTTCCCCAAGTTCAGCCAAACTCCGAATGCCGTTACTCCAGAGCCTGGGAGTGAGGCCGTGGGGGATAAGCTCCATGGCCGAAAGGGAAACAACCCAGACCATCAGCTAAGGCCCCTAAGTGTTGACTAAGTGGTAAAGGAAGTGGAATTGCCCAAACAGCTGGGATGTTGGCTTAGAAGCAGCCATCATTTAAAAAATGCGTAACAGCTTACCAGTCGAGTGGTTCCGCGCCGAAGATATAACGGGGCTAAGTCAACCGCCGAAGCTATGGGTGGCATCTTTAGGGATGTCGCGGTAGGGGAGCGTTCCGTAAGCGTGTGAAGGTGTGCCGTAAGGCATGCTGGACGTATCGGAAGTGATCATGCCGGCATTAGTAGCGACAAAACAGGCGAGAAACCTGTTCGCCGAAAGTCTAAGGTTTCCTGGGGAAGGTTAATCCGCCCAGGGTTAGTCGGTTCCTAAGGCGAGGCCGAAAGGCGTAGTCGATGGAAAACGGGTTAATATTCCCGTACCGGTTTGTAATCGTTATGAGCTATGTGGGGACGCAGGTAGTAAAGATGAGCCACCTGTTGGATGGTGGTCTAACTCCGGAGGGTGGTCCGTAGGCAAATCCGCGGACCTTAAGCCCAAAGGAGGAATGGGAGGCTTTTAGCCGCAAACTCATCTTGAAACCCTGCCGAGAAAAGCCTCTATGCCAGATTACAGGCCGACCGTACCGCAAACCGACACAGGTAGACGAGGAGAGTATCCTAAGGCGCTCGAGTTAGACTCCGTTAAGGAACTCGGCAAATTGATCCCGTAACTTCGGAAGAAGGGATGCCTTCCCAGGCAAGTTAACTCGTTTGACGAGTTTGGGGAGGCCTCAGAAACCAGGCCCCGCCGACTGTTTATCAAAAACACAGGGCTCTGCTAAGTCGTAAGACGACGTATAGGGCCTGACGCCTGCCCGGTGCCGGAAGGTTAAGGAAGGGTGTTACTCCCCCTCGGGGGACGAAGCTCCCGACCGAAGCCCCGGTAAACGGCGGCCGTAACTCTAACGGTCCTAAGGTAGCGAAATTCCTTGTCGGGTAAGTTCCGACCCGCACGAATGGCGTAACGAGTGGGGCGCCGTCTCGACGGAGTGCTCGGCGAATTTGTAGTGGCGGTGAAGATGCCGCCTACCCGCGATTGGACAAAAAGACCCCGTGAACCTTTACTGCAACTTGGCATTGGGTTTTGGCAATTCATGTGTAGCATAGGTGGGAGACACTGAAGCC
>JAUVJT010000081.1 GCA_030592225.1 Candidatus Stahliibacteriota bacterium
AGAAATTCATCGGCGAATACAAACCCGTCTACTTCGCGCTGGATATTGAGCATCCCAAGACCTACGGCCCGCTTGATTTGCAGGACTACTTCCTTGAACACAAGTTCGCCCAGGTTCAGGCATTCAGCAAAGTGCTGGAAACCTACGATAAGGTTGCCAAGGAGTATGGAGACCTTTCCGGTCGCTACTATCCTGCGGTTGAGGAGTACAAGACCGATGACGCCGAGGTGGCCATCTTTACCGCCGGCTCCACAGCTGACACCGCCAAGGAAGTGGTGGACATGCTGCGCGAGCAGGGCCGCAAGGTAGGCCTGGTACGCATGCGGATGTGGCGTCCCCTGCCTGCCGAGGGGATAAAGAAGGCTTTCGGTAAGTTCAAGGCGGTGGCTATAATGGATCGCTCCGACACCATGGCCGACTTCGGCGGCCCGGTGTTCCTGGAGACCCGGGGCATGCTCTACGACCTTGAGAAAAAACCTCTGGTTACCGGCTACATCTACGGCCTGGGTGGACGCAACGTGGAGATTAGTGATATCGTAAGGGTCTACGACGACATCGAGAAAGTCGCGGAGACCGGTAAGGTGGAAAAATTGCTTCAATACATCGGCGTTCGCGGGGAGGCATAATGGCTAGCCTGAAAGAACTTACCAAGCGCAGCGAAGGATTCGTTTCCGGACACCGCGCCTGTGCCGGATGCGGCGCGTCTGCGGCATTCCGCCAGATATTGCTGGCCGCGGCTGATAAACCCACGGTGGCAAGCATCTGTACCGGATGCATGGAGGTGGTTTCCACCATCTTCCCATATACCGCCTGGAACATCAACCTTGTGCACAGCGCGTTTGAGAACTCGGCGGCAACCGCCGCTGGTATGGAAGCCGCCTACAAAGCCCTCAAGCGCAAGGGAAAGATTGATAAAGACATCCAGTTCATCGCCTTCGGCGGCGACGGCGGCACCTACGACATCGGTCTGCAGGCGTTGTCAGGAGCAATAGAGCGTCGTCACAACATGCTCTACGTCTGCTACGACAACGGCGCCTATATGAACACAGGCTATCAGCGTTCCTCGGCCACCCCTTATTGCGCGCACACCACCACCTCACCCGCGGGAACGGTGATACCGGGCAAGGCTGAACAACGTAAGGACTTGACCGAGATAATCATTGCACACAACCCGGCCTACGCGGCGCAGGCCACCCCGGGTTACTACATGGATTTAATCAAGAAAGTAGAAAAGGCGCTGGCCGCAGAGGGACCTTCATTCATCAACGTACTCGCCCCGTGCGTACCCGGCTGGGGCTATCAAACCAATCAAAGCATGGAAATGTCCAAACTTGCGGTTCAGACGCGCTTCTGGCCCCTGTACGAGTGGCAGGACGGGGTCTACAAAATCAATATGAACCCCCGTGAACCCAAGCCCATAAAGGAATTTCTGCAAGCCCAGGCCCGCTTCCGCCATCTGTTCAAGAAAGGCAACGAGCACCTTGTTGAGGAGATACAGACCGAGATTGACAAACGTTGGGAAGCGCTCCTGCGTAAAGAACAGGCCACGAATGGATAGTTATGTTAATTGATCGAATCAAGCTGTTCGAGTCGGGATTCCAGTCGATCAAGGAGAATATCGACAAGCTGCTGCAGCAGTCGGACGCCAAGGCGGTTCTCCTGGTAGATAGAGACGGAAACCTGATAACGAACGCTGGCGAAACGGAAAAGATCGATCTCGAAGGTTTTGCAACTCTGGCGTCTGCTGACTTCGCTGCCACGTCACAGCTGGCGGAATTGATTGGAGAAACGCAGTTCCGCACCCTGTATCACCAGGGTGAACGCGACCACCTGTACTTCCAGGTTCTGACGCGCAACATCATTATCGCGGTTATCTTCGATCAACGTACCACCCTGGGACTGGTGCGCGTACGCGTCAAACACGCCGCGGAAACCTTATCTAAGATTCTTGAGGACATCTTTGGAAACCAACAACAGCCCAGTCCGGAAGAAGAAGCCGGACTTGAAGATATCTCCAAGGATATAGAAGACGAACTCGACAGACTTTTCGGCTAGCACCAGATGGCTCTAATAAACTACGCGACCAAAGAGATCAACGTAAAGATCGTATACTACGGGCCCGGGCTTGGCGGCAAAACCACCAACCTGCGCTGGATTTACGGAAAGCTTGACCAGAGCGCCAAGGGCAAGATGATTACCCTGGCCACCGAGATGGACCGAACCCTGTTTTTTGACTTCTTGCCCGTGGATTTAGGCACTGTGCGCGGATTCCAGACCCGCTTCCATTTGTATACCGTTCCCGGACAGGTTTTCTACAACGCATCCCGACGGATCATCCTGCGAGGCGCCGACGGCATCATTTTCGTTGCCGACTCCCAGCGTGAGCGACGCGAGGATAACGCTGACAGCCTGGCAAATCTCAAGGAAAATCTGGCAACCTTCAATCTCAAACTTACGGATTCACCCTACGTAATCCAGTACAACAAACGTGACCTGCCCAATCTTATGACCGTCTCCGAGATGGAAGCATTCTTAAATCCTAACCAGGTGCCGTACTTTGAGGCGGTCGCCACTCAGGGAATCGGCGTGTTCGAAACCTTAAAGCAAGTCGCCAAAATGGTCATTCGGAAGTTCTAGACAGAACCTTTCTGAAATCGAATCTTGTTCAAAAATTTAAGGCTCCCTTAAGGGAGCCTTGCTCTTTTCCAAGAAGCTGAGATTGCGGCTCTACCAAAGATCACAAGTGGGTTGAGCTTATTCAGGAAGAACTTTGTTATTTCTTCAAGGAAGTCCTGTCATCCCCGATTTATCCCTGCGTCGAGAGCGATCACCCCGGTCACCCACTTTCTGCATCTTTACCCTGCCGCATTTTGGGCAAATCCACTTGCGTTTCTTGTGAAAGGAGCGGCGTTCCTCCCGCATCCCTATCTTACAGCGCGGGCAAAGCATTCAGGATTCCTGGCTGCCTTGAATCCGTCATGATGAGACTAACGCGTTAATATCCTCGAGGGTTCCGAGGGGGGTGCAGTCAACTCCGCTCATCCCGCGTTTAGCCAGACCGCACAGCACCTTGCCGGAACCGAGTTCATAGATGTCGGTGACTCCGAGTGAGGATAGGCTCTGCATGGTTCTGGTCCAGAGAACGGGCGAGGTAAGCTGACGGGCAAGCATCTCTTTGATGAGGGTAGGATCATCGGTGGGTTCGCCGGTCACGTTGGGGACAACCTTGCTCTGGGGAGGGTTAAAGGTGAATCCCTCGAGGAAGGTGCGAAATTCCTCAGCCGCCTGCTGCATAAACGGGGTGTGGAACGCTCCGGATACGGGAAGTGGAAGCGCACGCCTGGCTCCGGCCTCTTTCGCTTTTTCAACGATCTGTTGAATTCCCTGTGCTGAACCGGACACCACCACCTGACCTGGAGAGTTGAAGTTTGCAGGCCAGACCTCTTTGATGTCGTCGCAAAGGGAGATAACCGCATCGTCGGCAAGACCTATGATGGCGGCCATGGTACCCTGCCTGGCCTGGGATATGAGCGCCCCGCGTTTAGACACCAGCTTGATGCCGTCTTCTGCGGAGAACACCCCGGCCGCGGCCAGGGCACAGAACTCACCCAGGCTGTGCCCTGCAAAAACGTCTGCACTGACCTTATCCTTGATGAGTTGGTAGACGGCAAGCGAATGGGTGTAGAGCGCGGGCTGGGTAATCTGAGTTTGCTTGAGTTGATCTTCCGGTCCCTCGAACATAGTTCGCTTAACCGCAAGCCCACTTACCTCGTCTGCGGAGTGAAAAACAGGCTGAAGTGATTGGTTCGCTTCGTACAAATCCTTGCCCATCCCCACCTGCTGTGAACCCTGTCCCGGGAATACAAACGCTTTGGCCATAGCCCCTCCGTAGTTATCGGGATATTTTATTCTTGATTACTTCGAGCTGATCGGCGATGCGGCGCCGCGCGCCCGGTGAAATGCGGTCGATGATGAGCACGCCTGCAAGGTGATCTACCTCGTGCTGAACCACCCGTGCCGGGTATCCTTCAAGCTCCAGCGCCACGGGATTGCCATCGATGTCCTGGGCCTGCAGGCGCAATTTTAAATATCGCTCCACCTCCACCCACACACCGGGAATGGAAAGACAGCCTTCTTCGGTGCTCTCTTTCTCGTCCGAAAGAGGAACAAGGATGGGATTGACGTAAGGCGTCACCTCATCTTCCTCGCTCAATTTTGCAATAAATAAAGCTCTGGCGATGCCGACCTGGGTTGCCGCCAGACCAACCCCGTTGGCCTGAGCCATCGTCTTCTTCATGGCATCAACCATCTGCACGAGTTCATCGTCAAACTCGGTCACCGGCTCGGCCCTGACGCGAAGAACCGCTTCTCCGTAAGTTTTTATGCTCATAAGAATGAATTATAGGACGCGAAGTGGAGGTGTCAAGAAACAGCAGACGATCTTGACAATGTCTGAATTGCGATTATCCTAAGTAATCCTCGAATAAAGGAGACACATTGAAAGACCTGGCCATAGCGTTTAGCGCACGGAAGGAAGGAAACTGCTCAAAACTATCCAGATACTGCCTTGGTAAGTTGGAAGAGAAAGGGTGGCAAACCGAACTACTCAAGGCTTGTGATCTTAAGATAACCCAATGCGGTTACTGCGAGCATGAGTGCTTTCACGACAAAAAGTGTCCTATAGAAGACGATGTTCCTGAAACTTACCAAAAATGCCTGGCGTCGGATAGTATAATCTTTGCCGTACCCACCTACGGTGGACACCTGGCTTCAGTTTATTTCGCGTTCCTAGAAAGGGCGGCGGGGGTGTTCGAGAGTTTTGCCTGTTTCGAGGAGGATTTCTTGAAAAAGGTCAACTTTATAATCATCGGCAACCTTTCAGCAGGCGGCGACATGGCTCTCCACGAAGCCCTGCACGATTTCGCCGATCGTAAGTTCTGGCCGGAAACCATGCTTTTCCCTTCAAGAGAATACGGCCAAAGTTCTCTTTTGGGAAACCTGATTGAACGACCCGAGGTCAAAAAACGCCTGGATCGATTTGTTGAGATGGTTGTGAAAAAATCCGAGAAAGGCTGAAAACCACAGATTCCGCAGATTAGGGCTCCTTGCGGTCGCCCTCCTTCGGTATCTCAAACCAAAAGGAAACCTTAACTCAGGCAAATTGCGTAGATACATATCTTATCGTTGCTTGCCGATTCTCGCTCTGTGTCCTTTGTGGTCTCTGTGGTTGTTTTCGAACAAGTTCGCTCCCAGGATGCTTTGAACGCAGGCAGTTACTCCTCGCCTCCAGTGGTATCCTCTGGAATGCCGTCCGGGTAGTAAGCAAGCAGTTCCTTGGAGTTGCTTACCCCTGAGAGATCGCTGTTGCCGAACTTAACCAGGCCAACGCCGGACGCGTACCAATAACGGGAGATACCGCCTTCGGCAGGGTTGAAAGGCTGAACGCAGAACGCATCGTAGTGAGTAGAGTCAATCCACACATCGTCGTAATCCACGCATTCCCAGTAATCCCCAAGGGTGTCGTCTGAATCCACGTACCACGTTCTGCCTTCATACAGCGAGAAAGCAACAAGCTTAACAGGATCGTGCTTTATGTAGCCAATCGCATCGTCGCCGCGGTAGTAGAAGTAGTTGGAGGTAAGCTCGTAGTAGGCCTCGATTGAGTAATTCAGTGAATCGCCGATGAAGTAGGCGATGCTGTCAATGTAGATGGTCTTGCCGTCCTTGGAACCCTTCTCGGTGGTGGTAACCACCATGGAATCACCCTGAGAGTACCCTTGCAGACGATAGACGTGGACCGCACCCACATCCATGGGAAAATCTTCACTCTTCATCGCGGGCCCGCGCCACGAAGTACATCCCATAGCTACAAGGATAAATACCGTCAATATCAGTTTTTTCATAATCGCTCCTGGTTAAATTTCACTAAGTAAAGACGCAGGAATTTGAAAAAAGATTCTATTACGAACTAAAGCTGATGCGGACGCGCCCCCCACAGATCCAACTTGCCCATTTGGAGCGCGGCTCCAAACAACTCAGGGGTAAAGTACTTTAGACCCTTGGGAGGCTTCCGGGTGATTTCGATAGAGGGGTCTATTGTTTTGGATGCCCAGGTGAGCGACCACAACCCGGCATAGGAAGGAACCATGATAACGTAGGTGGCCACGTGCGGATAGCGCTCCTTGAGACGACTGGTGTAGGTTTTTAGATAGTCAATCTCGTACACCGGCGACTCGGACTGCACCACCATGATGCCGTCATCGGCTAGTATCGCTTTGACGTTATCCAGAAATTCATCGGTTATGAGCGCTTGGGCCGGACCTACGGGCCCGGGGCCGACCGGGTCGGTGCAGTCAATGAAACAGATATCGAAGCGTTCGTCAGTATCTTTGACGAATTCGGCGGCGTCGCCCACCTTCAATTCGACCCGGGGGTCGGCGAATCCTGAGGTAAGTTCGGGGAAGAACTCCTTTGACGCCTCGATAACCTCGCCGTCAATATCCACCAGCAGTGCGCATTCAACAAACGGGTACTTGACTATCTCGCGGATGCTGCCGCCGTCCCCGCCACCGACTACAAGGATACGTTTTGGCAAAGGATGAGCAAGCATGGCAGGGTGAATCAACATCTCGTGATAGACGTGCTCGTCGCGCTGAGTGAGCATCACCTTGCCGTCAAGCAGCATGAGACGCCCGAACTCGGGCGTCTCCAGGATCTCCAACAGTTGAAATTTCGTCTGCTTGCGCAGCAGGAGCTTGCTTACCCTGTAGCTAAAGCGAACGTGCTCGGTGTAATACTCGGTGTACCAAAGCTCTGAGTCAGTCAACCAAATTCCCCGCGCTTAAGGATTTTCTGACTGATGCGTTCCGGCTGCAGCAGTTCGCGCAGATGCTCAATCGCCACATTTATGTCCACGCCCTCAGAGCAGGTAAAGAAATCAATCGCCGCATAGCCATGCTCTGGCCAGGTGTGAACCGTAAAGTGCGACTCGGCTATCACCACCACGCCTGACACCCCGTGCGGGTTAAAGTAGTGGAAAAGCGAGTCAACTATTGTGGCGTTTGAACGCCGTGCGGCCTCGCGAAAGGCCTGTTCCACTTCTCCTGAGTTGGCCAACCGCTCGTAGGGGCAGCCTTCGAACTCCAGGATGGTATGGATCCCCAGTGCTTTTTTTGTCATTATTTCCATCTTTTGCATCCATTATAGCACCCCAAGTGCCTTTGGTTGAAGGGTTTACCATAATGACATGACGGCAGCTTCACTGCGCGTACCGCCACCCAGAGACCACACCGAATGACTTAGCGTATCTTAATGACGCTCATGCTTCTTGTGTGGGGATGCAATTATAGGGAGATTCCAGGGCTTGTCAATGTTGGTCAAAAGCTGGTCAGAAGCTACCCAAAAGTTGGACAAAAGATGGACACGCCGAAACGAATAAGGTGGTCAATCTGAAAGCTACCAGCTCACGGCTGCCAGCTACCGGCTGGGATGAATTGATACACAGAGATCACAAAATACACATAGATGAAAACAGAAAATAAAAAAAGCCCCCTGTGGCTCAGTGCCTCAGTGGTTCAATTCGTCTTACCTGATAACCACCAACTTCTCCGTTTCACTGAAACCGGTTGTCTGCATCCGACAGAAGTAGACGCCGTTCAACAGGTTCATGGAGCTTAAATCCATCTGATAGCTTCCCGCCTGTAGTTTCCCTGAAACAGGCATCAGCGCGCTTCGGCCCGAAACATCGAATATCTCGATGGTTACCTCGCAGGCTTGAGGTAGACCATATCTTAAACCCATTCCTGAGACATCGAGGTAAAATACGGGGACGTTTTCCGCAGGCTCTTCTACCGCGTCTGTTCCTACAGTTGTAACGACCTTAACCACGTCCTTTTTGGCGTCATCTCCTTGTGAGGTCGAGGTAACTAATACGTCAAAGGAAGCGCCTTCCGGAGCTGTGGAAGGCGGTGTCACCTCTACCCTTATCTTGGTTGCAGAGCCTTGCGCCAACTCACCGGTAGACCAGCCCGAATTGGTAACGTCTGCGGTGATATCCGCGCCTCCGGTCAGGGCGTCAAAGTAGGCGATAATCCAGCCTGCGTTGCTTGGCGTGCCGGTAACCTCGAACGTATCAATTGCGCTTCCGTCGTTTTCTATCGAGATGTGGTAGACAACTATATCATCTGCGTCAACCATTTGCGACTTGGTCTGGTCAACTCCATCTGTGTTGTAGGTGTCGTCGCCTACGTAGGCAGGCTCATCTGAGTTCTTTACGAGATTATCAGGTTGATAGAAAGGCTGGCTGTACTTGATGGTGCAGTAATCGTCGTCGCCTTCTAAACCTGTACTCCTGCCTGTAACGTAGACGTTGCCTGTATCGTCAACCGCTATGGCAACAGCATGATCTTGACTATCTTGACTGTATGACGGTCCGTCGTACCGGGCTACCCATTGCTGGACGCCTGAGGAATCGTACTTGACGGTCGCGTAATCCTTGCGGGTACTTGAACCAAAGCTCCAGCCCGTAACGTAGACGTTGGCTTCACCGTCAAGGGCTATGGCTTCGGCTCCATCATTATCGCCTGGCAGTCCGTCGTAACGGGCTACCCATTGCTGGACGCCTGAGGAATCGTACTTGACGGTCGCGTAATCATAGCTGGTACCAACGCTCCAGCCTGTAACGTAGACGTTGCCTGCATCGTCAAGGGCTATGGCTTCAGCTTTATCTATATCGCTAGCCGGTCCGACGTAACGGGCGACCCATTGCTGGACGCCTGAAGAGTTATACTTGATGGTCGCGTAGTCGTAGTTGACTCCTGCCGGACCATATTTGCTCCTGCCTGTAACGTAGACGTTGCCTTCACCATCGAGGGCTATGGCGCTGGCTTCATCATAGCCACTTTCCGGTCCGTCATAGTGGGCGA
>JAUVJT010000021.1 GCA_030592225.1 Candidatus Stahliibacteriota bacterium
GCAAACCTCAGATTGGTCAGGTTCTCGAACAGCGCCTTTGACCGGTTCTTGCCCCATTTTTTGCTGAGAATATCTATGATTTCTGCAGGGTTGACGGTTCTGAACTCTGCGGAAAGGTCGAGCCGCCAGCCCTCGATGCACAGGAACCGCCAGCCGAACGAGTGCACCGTCTCCACCCAGACCTGGGCCAGGGTCTTTGAACGCAGTCGTTCCAGCCGCGTCCTTATCTCCTCCGCAGCCCTGCGGGAAAAAGCGAGGAAGAGAAACTTATCCAGAGAAATATCCTGATTGGCAAGATGATGGGCGCGGTGCACCAGCAGGGTGGTTTTGCCCGTACCGGCGGCCCCGACGATGAGAAGACGGTTTTCAGCGGATTCAACGATGTCGCGCTGCTCCGCGGTAAGCGTGACGCCTTCAGGCAGGTACTCCTTGTGCGTTTGGACCGATAGAACCGCCTGATGTCCGCGTGTCTGCATGAACTCTAGCGCCTGTGCCGCATCCTGCGGTCTTGCCTGTGCGTTCTTGGCAAGGAGAGTGAGAATGGTTCTGTTAATGTCTTTGGGAATCTCAGGATTCAGACGTGCCGGAGAGGTCGGTTTTTTGCTAATAAGCGCCTCGCGTATCTCTTCGTAGTTCTTGCCCCGAAACGGAAGAGCGCCGGTGAGCATCTCGTATGCCATGATGCCCACGCTGAAAAGATCGGACTGCGGCAGGAATTTGCCTGACCATGCCTCCGGCGACATGTAGAAAGGGGTGCCCGCAACCGATGCGGCAAGCGAACCCGCACGCAGGAAGCGCGCCAGACCGAAGTCGGCAACCTTGACCTCGCCCTCCCCGGTTATGAGGATGTTCTCCGGCTTGAGATCGCGGTGGATTACTCCCTGTTCGTGGGCGTAGGCCAGAGCGAGGAGCACCTGACGGATTATTCGCAAAGACTCGCCTATTTCCAATCGTCCCGGCTGGAGCCTGTCCCGCAGGCTTGAACCTTTAACGTACTCGGTGACCAGCACGAACTGCCCGTCAATATTGTCAACGGAATAAAAGCGCACGATGTTGGGGTGGGAGAGCGAGGCAAGCAGGCGCGCTTCGTCCTTGAGCATCTGAACGTCCTCCGGCCGCATGCGCGACACCTTGAGCGCAAACTCCATGCTAAGGATGGTATCGTGCGCCAGGTAAACGTCGCCGAACTGTCCGCCCCCGAGCCAGCGCAGGATTCGGTACTTGCCTAAGGTTTGCCTGATCAATTTACTGCACGTTCGCTAACGACCGGGAAGAAAGACGCCTGGATTATCAAATCGTCTCTGATTAAAGCGCGGCCTACCAGTTTGTTGTCCTCGAACCGCCAGTCCTGACCCAAAGAGACCCCGGGGTAGCGTGACGGTTCCAGACCGCTGATTCTATCAAGAAAGCCATTCAGTTTTTTCTGTTTCGGAGGATTATCGGACGACCGGCGTTCCAGGGCGTCCAGCGCATAACCGCGAAGCAATCGGGGGGCAAGGCGGCGGAAGAGGTCGGGGTCTGTAGCATATTCCAGACCCAGCGCCTCGGAGCCTGCGGCGATAATCATGCCTTGCGCTCCGGCAAGCTCTTTGGTATCCACAGCGTAGCGTGCGGTCTCGTCAGCCAGAGTGGCGGCAATATCGTGAAAGGATGAGGTAGCCGAAGAGATATTGAGCGAGGTGAGTTTGCGCGTGACCTCGTCCCAGATAAATCGCTGGGGTGCGCGAAAGCTCTGTTTGGATTTGAGCGAGGAGTTGACCCCGCGGCATATTATGGAGCGCAATCGGGGATGGGTTGAGGTGAGGGAGCCTTCGAACCGGCTGGAGCCGTCCCAGCGACCTTCCTCTATGCAGGCAACCGGGACAGGAGCCTGGGAGCGGCCCTCGATGAGCGCTGCAGTGGTGGTAACCCTGGTCTGCCGGGCGCCGAATATCTCTTCGCCGTCGAGCAGGAACAACGGCTCATCCCCCTGATTATCCAGGATAATTTCCTCGACCGCGGGAGTTTCCAACTCGTTCACGCTGACCGTACCCGCATCCAAGGCCTCGGCAAGTGTCCTCAGCTTAACACCGCTTCCACCGCCGTTAATCAAAGGGTAGACTGTTAGGTTGCGCACGAACAACGGGTCAGCGACCTTCAACCCTTTCACCGTATCTGCGAGGCTTGCACTCATAATCTATTTTCCTGAAGATTTAATCGCCGTCTCAATCACTGCCCCCATTCCGTACGCCGGTGAGCCGTCCTTGTAGTAATGCTCACGCTTGTGAATGATTGCAAAACCGGCGCTCCGGTACAAACGAATGGCGGCCAGGTTGGTGGTGCGTACCTCCAGGTACGAGTGCCGGCACCCGGCGTCTCTGCCGTGTTCCAGAACGGCGCTTAGCATCATTTGACCGAACCCATGTCCTCGAACCGGGGAATCCACAGCCAGGTTGATGA
Source organism: Candidatus Stahliibacteriota bacterium (assembly GCA_030592225.1). Taxonomy (GTDB): domain Bacteria; phylum Hydrothermota; class Tepidihabitantia; order B3-TA06; family B3-TA06; genus B3-TA06. The sequence continues at coordinate 2,440 of JAUVJT010000021.1, forward strand.
CGTGCAGAACCCTGATTGTATCGGTAAAGATGCGTGCGAATGCGTACCCCTGAACGATTCCCTCAATCTCCAGAACCAGCGAGATGCCGTCGGCAAGCTCAGAGACCTCTTTCAGCATCCCCTTTGACCACGGGGCGTCGAAAGACACCTGTTCTATCTCGGTGATTCTATCCAGATCAACGGCCTGCATGTTTCTAACGCTTGGGCTTTTTGGCATCGGGCTCCCGCAGATAGAACGGTTCAAGCTCGGAAGGCTGCTGCGCTTCCTGGAGTCTTTGATACGCGAGACGGGCCAAAGCGGCAGGCGAGGGAAAGACGGGGTCCTCGGCCGGGGTGCAGAAACGTTTCTTCAACGATGCCTTTAGTGAATCTTCGTACTTGGAAGCAGCCGGCCCGAATACAATCACCGGTTCTTTGTGAACGGGGCTTCCGGCCAGACCGGCAATGAACACGGGGTCAACAATTACCGGTTCGCTGACCCTGGTCAACCCCTTGTAGAGCGCGGTGAAAACCTCGTTCTTGTAGGCGTCCAGTACGGGCAGGCGAAACTCAGCTTCATCACAAACAGGCAGACTGGCATTGAGAACGTCCAGGGTCATCACCGGAACGATGGGAAGGGAGCGGGCAAAAGCGACGCCCTTGGCATAGAGCAGGCCTATTCGCAGGGAGGTGAACGAACCCGGGCCGATCGATACGCCGAGGAAAGAGACGTTTGAGAAGCGCTTTCCTGATTCGCTTAAGACCTCTGCAACCAACAGGGGCAGAACCTCGTTATGCCTCGAACGGCTTTCCACGCTGCGTTCAGAAAGGATGCGGTCATTTTCGGCCAAAGCCACGCCTGTCCACACGGTTGAGGTCTCGATGGCCAGGGTTAACTCACTCATTTCAACCTCTTTTCCATGGGGCCGGCAACGGTAATCGAACGGCGCTGGGGATCGCCGGGGTCAAAGGCAATCTCCACACAACTGACCCTGCCGGGCAGCCAGTCCGCGCGACCGGCCCACTCAACAAGCATTACCCCTTCCTGGTTATGGATTTCTTCAAGATGCAGGCTGTCCACCGCGGCGGAATTGAGACGGTAAAGGTCAACGTGTTTGATCTCGAATCCGCCCTGATACGTGCGTATCAGAATAAACGAGGGACTCTGCACGCGATCTGTGATTCCCAGTCCCTTAATGATTCCCTGAATAAGGGTGGTCTTGCCCGAGCCGAGTTCCCCCTTGAACGCAAGCGTATCCCCGGCTTCGAGCTTGCCTGCGATGGTTTTGCCCAGCTCGCGTGTCTGCTCGGCACCCCTGGTTGCAAACTCAATCACTATCCTCCCCTTCTGGACTCCGGGTTTTTTCCTTGTTCAGCCGATATAGATGCAGGCATCCCTTGAGAGTAAGGTCACGGTCAACGATGTCTATGGAGTTGGAGAACGGGGCGAAACGATCTGCCAGCCCACCGGTGGCGATAAAGGAGAAGTCTATTTTTGTCTCACGCCTCACCGCTGCCCGTGCCGCCTCGATAAGTCCCACCGTGAGCAGATAGAATCCGGACTGCAGGCACTCCTCGGTGGAACGTCCCACGTACCGGATGGGCTTAATTGGTTTGATATCGAACAGCCTGGAGGTGGAAGAAACGAGATGTTCAAGACTTCTCTGCAATCCCGGCGCTATGATTCCGCCGAGATATTGAGCCTCGGCGGTTACGAAATCTATGGTGGTCGCGGTGCCGAAATCTACCACCGCCACGTCCTTTTTGTACTCGAAGTGCGCGCCCACCACGTTGGCTATGCGGTCAGCCCCCAGGTTTGAAAGGCTGCGATAATTGAGTTCCACTTCGGTGTTGACGTAGGGGGTCACGATCAATGGATGGCCGACGTTGTAGCGGGAACGAAACATGCTGATGAATTTTACGGTAAGCTCGGGCACCACCGAGCAAATCACCGCATCGCTGGGAGCCTGGATTCCCAAGGTGTTAAGATCGATGAATATCTCATCAGGGGTCATATCCTTCCTGCTGCCCAGCCTGGCCACTGAGAGGACGGCCTCCCCGTTTGATGTGCCGACTTTGATGGACGAGTTCCCGATATCCACCAGGACGATCACGATATCCCCAGCACGTGCATTATGGGAAGCTTGATGCGTTTCCCTGATTTGAGTTCCACGAACGCATCTCCCGTGGAAGTAATATCGTGGAGCGCGGCTGTAATGGTGGTATCCTTGTAGTGAAACTGAACCGGCTGGCGCGAAGCGAGCAGCGCCTCGCGAATGTCTTCATAAAAATGCCTGAATCCCCTGGAACCGAGTTCGTCCACCCCGCGCATCACTATCCGGGCGAGCGAACACAGCATCTCTTCAAGGTCAAAAACCCTGCCCGTCAACATAAATAATGAAGTGGCAGGCACAGGAGTCTCACCTGCGGACCACTCCTGATTTATATTGACGCCCACCCCTACGCCCAGGCAATCATGCCAGCCTTCCACCAGCACCCCGGCCAGTTTTGCATCACGATGGAGAATATCGTTAGGCCACTTGAGCGCCAGGTCTTCGACACAAGATGAAAGCTTCCGGTGAATCAGGTAGGCGCTCACCAGGGGTAATGCCCAAGGTTCAGAAATCCGGTTAACTGCCAGGGTAAAGTAAAGACCTCCGTCCCTGGAAAGCCACGTGCGCCCCATCCTTCCCCTTCCCCTGCTCTGGCGCCGCGCATAGACAAGGCAAGGAAGCGACTTTCCTGAACTAACGGCCTGTTTCGCCGCGTCCTGAGTGGATGCGACCTCTTCGCAGACCTCCACGTGGGCAATCCCCAGGGTCTCGGCAATTCTCTCAGGATTCATTTTCTCAACGACTTGTCTTCCCGGGGAATTGCCAAAGGCAGATACAGGGCAATGTAGGTGTGGTTGTGCGGACTGCGGAAGAAATCCTTTGGAAAAAAATCCATCTCCACGCCTTCCTTAACGGTAAGCATCATTCCCGACTTAAACCGAAGCTCAAGGTTAAACAGCAAACGTGATTGTGTGTGACGCCCACTCCACGGTTCGGCAATGAGGGTATCGTTGTTGTAGCGATAACGCCATGAACGCTGGTAACCCGCTTCGATCAGCAGGGCCGGCAGGGGATGCCAGCTTGCCAGGGCGGAAAGCACGTCGTAGTCACGATAGTAACTTACCGAGTCCATATCTCGATGGGTGTCCCAGATGCGATATTCGGCACGAAGCTCGAGGTGATCGGTGGGGTAAATGGAAACAAAAGGCTCAACCCACAAATTACTCAGGGTATCGGCAGTGTTCATAATACTGTCACGATCAGGCCAAAAGGTTTGAGAACGATCGAGGCCGTAGCCGGCGCGTGCGCCCAGCCATACGTTCGGAACCGGCCGCAGTTCCAATCTGCCCCATGCCAGACTGCAATCAAAATCCCGCTCCCAAACCTCCTCGCCGCCTTCCGGCCAATCAAGGTACTGACCGGCTTCTGTCCCTAACTCGGCGTGCAAACGCAGGCGTGCCCACTCTCGCTCTCCCCGGGCGTCGAGTTCGAACTTGAAAGGAATCCGGCTGAAGGGATCACGTTCCGGCCCTTGGGGAATGCGAAGGAGGCTGAAGTTGTGATCAAAAGCCTGGGCTATGGCATAAAAAGCAATCCAGTCAGTATTCCCCCTGCGCCATGCCAATCCTAATCCAACCTCGTCATTTCGTTTGTAGAACGCGGGCACAATGACCAGATGAGCATACATGTCGCGCCAGACACGCATGGTCGGTTCAAACCGGTGCCGGGTGATTTCGGCATCATAGTCGCGCAGCATGTAGAATTGATAACGCAAACTTAAGACCCTATTGAAAGCCGCTTCGGTCTTGGCTTCATAGATCATATACCAGCGTCTTACGTCATGACATCCCTGCGAGGTTCGAAATCCCGAAAACGAGGTTTCGTACGTACTCTCCCAGTACGATGAATATTGCGCAATGTTGGCATCAAGCCCGTAGTAAATTGAATAATCCTCCGACTGGACAAAAGCCAACAATCCCAGTAAAGCAGCAACCATGTCGAAACTTTAGCGACAGGAGCGGAAAAGTCAAGCCTGATGCAGGCATCCCTCACGGACTGATTCTTTCATTTTCCCCCAGACGCAGTCCCCGCCGATTTAGCCGGATAAAAAACAAAGTCTTGACTTTAGAACTTCTCTCCTTATAATTCTTGGCTATGGGCGTATTATTAACACTTATTTTGCTAGCGGGAAGCCAGACAGTTCCCACGGATTGGGATTTTGCCAGGGAAACTGTCTCCGGGATGCTCGTTGATATTGAGGGTCTTGAGGGTGTCGAAAGCGTTGTCCTCTACGACGCGAGGTACTCCTCGGATGATGCCGGGTTCCTGGTGCGTACGCAATTGGCCGAAGCCCTGAAAGAGCGCGGCATAGAAGTTTATCTTTCCTCGCCTTTGGGCGCCGATCCCGAAGTAGAGCTGCGTTATCTTGTTAACGAACTGCGCGTGGTGCACAAACGCAGCTACCGCAAACTGCTCTTGGGGCGCAAGATGATTGAACGCTGGGTACAGGCGGACGTGGAACTGACATTGATGAAAGACAACATGATACTTTCGCAGCAGCGTTTTACAAACGAGCGGCGCGGCGTATTTCCGGAAAGCGAACTGGATTTGGTTCGTTCACCATCATTGACCCAGGAGTACTACACCTCATCATCGGCAGGCAGTCTTTGGGAGCCGATTCTGGTAACCGCTATGGTTGGAACACTAATCTACATTTTTTATGCCCCCAGCAATTGATGAAGTATAAGGATACCATTCATCTTCCCCGCACGGAATTTCCCATGCGGGCCAAGCTTCCCCAGAGAGAACCTGAAACCCTGGCGTTCTGGAACGATGAAAAGATATACCAGCGAATGATCCAGGCCCGCAAAGGAAATCAAGATTACATTCTGCACGACGGGCCCCCTTATTCCAACGGCCACGTACACATAGGCACCGCCTTGAACAAGGTGGTCAAGGATTTCATCATAAAGTACAAATCCATGGACGGCTACTTTTCCCCTTACGTACCCGGATGGGATAACCACGGGTTGCCGATTGAGAATAACGTTCTCTCAGAGTTCAGAAAAAAGAAAGCGGAAATCACCAGATTGGCCGTACGCAAGCGCTGCCGCGAGTATGCAGCCCGGTTCGTAGATATTCAGAAACGAGAGTTTGTTCGCCTGGGGGTTCTGGGTGAATGGGACAACCCCTACCTTACCATGTCGCTAAAGTACGAGTCGGAGATTCTGCGCATCTTCGCCAGGCTGGTGAGTAAGGGGTATATTTATCGAGACTTGCGTTCTATCTACTGGTGTCCCCATTGCGAAACGGCGCTTGCCGACGCCGAGATTGAATACAAGGAGAAAACCTCTCATTCCATATGGATACGGTTCCCATTACTTGCCGATCCCGACGGTGTGTTCGATGCAGACAAAGAAAACGCCTACGCGCTGGTATGGACCACCACCCCCTGGACCATCCCCGCCAACCTGGCGTTGACCGTCAAGCCTGACTTTGAGTACTACGTGGTGGATAAGGATGGTGAGTGCTACCTTCTCGCCCGCGCACTTTACGAGCAGGTGGCGCGTGAACTGGAGTGGGATACTTCCAGGGTTGAGATAAAGAAACGTCTCACCGGTACAGAGCTTGCCAATCTGGTGTTCCGTCATCCCATTTTTGACCGGCCAGCCCCGGTACTGCAGGGAGTTTTCGTTACCGCGGACCAGGGTACCGGGGTCGTGCACACCGCTCCCGGTCACGGCGAGGACGACTTTCTTATCGGCAAGAAACACGGCCTGGAAATACTCTGCCCGGTTGACAAACGAGGCTGCTTCACTGACGAGGCAGGGGAAAGGTTTGCCGGCTTGCACATCGACAAGGGAAACGACGAGGTGCTCAAGGCGCTCATCGAGAAAGACGCGCTGCTTAAACAATCTTCCGTCAACCATCAATACCCCCACTGCTGGCGCTGCCATAAACCGGTAATCTACCGCGCCACCCCGCAGTGGTTCTTGAACGTCGATCACCAGGGGCACCGCCAGAAAGCCATTGACGCCGTCAATAAGGTGCGGTGGGTTCCGGAAGAATCCTACGAGCGCATCAAGGCAGCCATCGAGGGGCGGCCCGACTGGTGTCTTTCCCGACAGCGATTCTGGGGGGTGGGAATCCCTGCCTTCTACTGCAATGATTGTGATGAAGCGATTCTTTCAGCCGAGATTGCGGAACGCACCGCCGATTTGGTGGAGCGCTACTCCGCCGATTTCTGGTTCGAGCCTGACGTGATGAAGCATTATGATGACATCTCATGCCCCAAATGCGGAAGCAAGAACCTGAGACCTGAGCAGGATATCCTAGATGTGTGGTTCGACTCTTCGTGTTCGTCCCTGATTGTTTGCCGCAACTGGGAAGGTCTGCGCTGGCCGGTGGAACTATTTCTGGAAGGACCTGACCAGCACCGTGGATGGTTCAACGTTTCTTTGATGACAAGTCTGGGTGCGGAAGATACCATACCATACGGAACGGTGGTAACTCACGGCTGGGTAGTGGATCAGGAAGGCAAAGCCATGCATAAATCGCTGGGCAACTACGTTACGACCGATGAGATTGTTGACAAGTATGGCGCCGACGTATTAAGATTGTGGGTAGCCGCCGCCGAGTACACCCGCGACGTCCGCGTAAGTGATGAGATTCTTGACCGGGTAATTGACGCCTACCGTAAGATACGCAACACCCTTCGCTTTCTTATGGGCAATCTTGCCGATTTTACCGAAGCCGACAAACTAGCGACCTCCGAACTTGGAGCGCTCGATCGCTACGTACTGCACGAGGCGCAAAAACTAATCGACAACGTGCGTGAAGGTTTCGACAATTTTATCTCTCACAAGGCGTTCCAGGCCATATATCAATTCTGCGGGGTTACCCTTTCCAGCTTTTACTTAGACGTTGTGAAAGATACGCTCTATACGCGAGGCAGGGATTCAAAAAACAGACGATCGGTGCAAACGGTTATGGCGGAAGTCCTGGATATTCTTATCCGGCTTCTTGCCCCCTTAGCGAGCTTCACCGCCGAGGAAGCCTACCGCGTTTCTCCGTTCAAGGATAAGAAGAAAAGCGTCTTCCTCCTGGATTTTCCCAGGGCGAATCCGGCGTTTGAGGATCGTGATCTGGCGTATGAGTTCTCTCAGCTGCTGGTAGTGCGGGATGAAGTTCTCAAGAAGCTGGAGATTGAACGCAGCGCCGAAAATCTCAAGGGTTCAATAGACGCAAGGGTAACGCTGGCCGCCAAAGACACCTCGCTGGCCAACCTGCTGAGGAAATACCAATCCCAATTGGCGGAGTTGTTTATTGTCTCGCAGGTGCAGCTGGCAAGCGCTGATGAAATGCAGGATGAGTTTGGGGAAAATAATCTGGCTATAGAAGTTCATAAACCCAATGGCGAAAAATGTGTACGCTGCTGGCTGTGGTCTGAGAGCGTAGGTTCACATCCCGACCACCCGGGGCTGTGCGACAAATGTTATGAGGCAATAACTTATGACCAAACGTGAATTGCAGAAGTACGCACGCAGACTCCTTGAGGAAAAACTGCGTTTACTCAGAGAGATAGGAGTTGAGGAAGAGGAATTGGCTGTGCTTGCAAAGGAAGCGTCCGGCGATCTGTCGAGTTTCAGCTTCCACATGGCGGATCAATCCGGTGAAACCTATCGCAGAGAGCTGAAAGCGTCTCTGACCTCAAAGCAGACCCGAACCCTGCGAGCCATAGACGAGGCGCTGCGGCGCATCCACAATGGAACCTTCGGCATATGCATGCGTTGTGAGTGCAAGATTCAAAAGGAAAGACTGGATTACGTGCCTTACTCCAGGCACTGCATCAACTGTCAGCGTTCTCTAGAAGATTCTTAAATTTCTTCTTCAGCCCGAGGAGCAAGGCGCTGTAGCCGCGAACCTTCAAGGTTACGCTCTCGGGATTCTCAACTCGTTCCAGCACGTCTCCTGCCTGGTGAAATCGGTGTTCCCACTCCGGGTATAAATGGGGAATGGTGACCTCAAGGTCTATAAAAATCTCCGCGGCAAGCTCACGGATACGGCTCTTCAACTCATCAAGCCCCCGGGAATGAAGAGCTGATACGAAGATAGCCCCCTCGTACCTGCGGGCATGTTTCCCCTTAACCGTTTCGTCGAACAGCAAATCGCTCTTGTTAAGCACGAGTACCCCGGGGATTTTATCCGCGCCAAGCTCAGCCAGATGCCGTTCCACAACTTCTACCTTTTCAGCAAGATGCCTGTCGGAAGCATCGGCAACGTGGAGCACAACGTCAGCCTGCGCTATCTCCTGCAGCGTCGCCCTGAAACTCGCTACCAGTTGAGTGGGCAGGCTTTTGATAAAACCCACGGTGTCGGTCAGAAGTATGGGAATATTGTCTTCGAGGTCAACTGAGCGAGTGGCGGAATCAAGGGTGGCGAATAGTTTTGATGAGACAAACGTGTGATCGCTGCTCAGAGAGTTCAGGAGCGTGGACTTTCCCGCGTTGGTGTAGCCTGCCATGGTTACGGTAAGCAGCCTTTTGCGGCGCTTGCGCTGGGTGGCGCGTTCGCGTTCGATATGAACAAGCTCCTTTTTGAGTCGTGCGATTCGATCCTTGATACGGCGACGGTCAACCTCCAGCTTGGTCTCACCCGGACCCCGGGTGCCGATGCCTACCGCCCTGCCGCCCAGCGCGCCGGAACGCCCGCCCAGACGCGACATCTGACTTCCCCAACCGACAAGTTTGGAGTACTGGTAATCGAGCTGGGCCAGTTCAACCTGGGTTTTGGCCTCGGCGCTTCGCGCATGAAGAGCGAATATGTCGAGTATCAAAGCGGTGCGATCGATGGTACGGCGCTTGAGTTCCTCTGTAATGAATCGCAGCTGGGTCGGAGTCAAGGGATTATCGAAGATGACCAGATCTATGGCCAGCTGCGAGCAGATTGCCTTCAGGTAAGCAAGCTTCCCGCGTCCCACAAAACTGCGAGAGTCAGGCTTTTCCCGTATTTGAAGAATTTTTTCAACGACCTCTCCTCCTGCGGTCTCGGCAAGAGCGGCAAGCTCCTCAAGACTGTCCACGGTATCCCAGCGCCCACGGTTACTGCAAGCAACCGCGACCAGAAGTACGCGCTCAACTGCAGGCTTTTTTGGTAAGGACATATATAAATCGCCTCAAGGCGGTGAACACGGAGCCTAAGAGGAGTCCGCGAATGATCCAGTTCATATACTGAGGGATGGCGAGTAATGCCACGCCGATGATCAGTACCCTGGTCGCCCTGTCAAACACCCCCACTTTGCATTCGATGCCCACCCCTTCAGCCCGCGCACGTACGTAGCTTATTGAGTAAGAAGCAAACAATAAGCCGAAGAGAAGCGCAGAGTCCAGTTGGCTTAAATTAAAGAATAAAAACAGGCCGAGAAAGATGATGAACTCCGATGCCCGGTCGAGCACCGAGTCAAGAAATGCTCCCTTGGCCGAGGCTTTGCCCCGGGCGCGTGCCACCTCGCCGTCCACCGTATCCCATGCCGCTGCGAAAAGAACCACCCCTCCGGCTGCACGCATCCAGCCGAGAGAACCGCTGAGGGAAGCGCGATACATGAAAACCAGAGCCACGCCGGTAAAAAGAATCCCGGCCAAAGAGATAACCCACGGCGGCATGTGGAGGTAGACAAACGCTCTCACCAGCGGCGAGACCAGCCACCGGAACGCATCGTATATCTTACTGCGTGTTTCCCGATACCAGGACAACGAACTCTCCTTTCAAGGGGACGCCTTTGAGGATTTCGGGGAGATTTTCAAGATCGGTGCGCACCACCTGCTCGAACTTCTTGGTTAATTCCCGCGCCAGAACAACCTCTCGACCGGGGCCGAGGATTTCTGCAAGTACGGGGGCTACCTTGGGCAAACGGAGCGCGGTTTCGTAAAAGATGATGGTGCCGCGCTCGGCGGCAAATGAACGAATCTGGGTTCTGCGCCGTCCTGATTTGCGGGAAAGGAATCCCACGAACAGAAAACGGTCGGTGGGAAGACCAGAAACCACCAGAGCGGCAAGGATGGCCGAGGGGCCGGGGATGGGAACAACGTTAATTCCCTGCCTGATGGCCTGGCGTACCAGATAGAACCCGGGGTCTGAGATAGCGGGGGTGCCTGCGTCGGATACCAGGGCCAGACTTTGACCCGTGGATAACTTGGAAAGCAGACCCGGGGTTCGCGCCTCCTTGTTTACGTCGTTGTAAGACAGAAGCGGCTTGCTTATTTGATAGTGGGTAAGCAGACCCCTGGTGCGGCGGGTATCCTCACAGACAATAAGATTGACGGCTTTGAGCGTATCCAGCGCCCGCAGGGTAATATCGGCCATGTTGCCTATGGGGGTGCTTACGATATACAGGGTGCCGCGTTCGATCAAAAGATTTGTTCTTTTATGTAGTCGAAAAACTTAAGATTATTAAGAGCGAACCGGTAGTCCTGAAGAGCCTTGCGGAAAACGGTGATGTGTCTGCCGCCCGAGATGGTGGAAAGCGACTCGGCAAGCATGTTGAAGAAAGCGGCAAATCCACGCACCAGACTGTCGGCATCCACCTTGGATTCACCGGTGAACCTGGCATCGTCTCCTATAGCGAATCCGTCGCAGAAGGTGTGCTCCTTGGCAACGCTTTTGAGTGAAATCTCGGCTATTTTCTTCACGATGTTGCGTCCCAGGATGGCAGAAAACTCCTCCAGCACTCGATTTGCCGAGGTCATCAACAGCTCAACCTGGGCTGAGGTCGCGTAAGAGGCCTCCTCGGGAACCTCCCGCAGAATCTTGATAGAAATCTCCGGGCCGCTCTCCTTGAGATATTTAATGAGATCATCCCGGGTTCGCCCGCCCGGAGCGAGATATACGAGTGCAACCTCACCTTCGTTAACCAGGACGTAGGACTTCTCGTTGCGCCGGGATATAACCAGTATGCCTGAAAAATGCTGCACCGTGAGGTCTTTCAGAAGGTTCATGGGGGGAACGGTACTGGCATCAAGCTCACGAATAACGTTTTCATCCTGCAGGCCGGCAATAATCATCGCCAGAAGCTGATCGTCCAGGAACGCAACGTTGACCAGCGAGGAATCGGTGTGTTTTATTTTCTCATTCACATCCTTGAGGTACACCTCCTTGGTGGCGGCATTATTGGCAGCTCGCAGAATCTTTGCCAACTCCCCCTGGCGAACCAGAAGCATGTCGAACGAATCGGGATAGTCTATGGTTATGTAATAGGAGCGCTTGAACGCACGGTGCTTTTTGGAAAAATGCAGAAGTTCGTCAATATCCACAAACTCGGCCCGCAGTGAAAAAAGCACCAGCTTTTCCCTGGGAAACCTCATACCGCCTGCCTGTCAAATACCAATTTGCCATCCTCGAGCCTTACGTGATAGGAATGTTGCCCGCCTTTATCAATAAGTATCTTTGCCAAAGGGTTGGCAACCAGCCTTTCCACGGTTCGCCTCAAGGGTCTGGCCCCGAACCGTTGATCAAATCCTTCGCGTATCAAAAGCTCCTTTACCTCGTCTGTGAAACTAACCTCTATCCCTTTATCCACCAACCTCCTGCCGAGTTGAGCGAGCTGCAATTCAACTATGGAACGCATGTGCTCCAGCCTCAACGGCTTAAACACCACAATCTCGTCAATACGGTTCAGGAATTCCGGTCGAAAGTTCGCCGCCAGGTGGTGATTAAGTGCGTCCCTGGATAATTCACCGCCGCTATCCAGAATCTCGGCAGATGCGATGTTTGACGTCATAATAATCACGGTATTAGCAAAGTCAACCGTTCTTCCCTGGCCGTCGGTAAGGCGGCCGTCGTCGAGAAGCTGAAGAAGGATGTTGAATACAACGGGATGGGCTTTTTCCACCTCGTCGAGAAGTATCACCTGGTAGGGTCTGCGGCGCACCGCCTCGGTAAGCTGACCGCCTTCTTCGTATCCGACGTACCCGGGAGGAGCGCCCACCAAACGCGCCACCGAGTGCTTTTCCGAATACTCGCTCATGTCTATTCTGAGGAGCGCCGCCTCCTCGTCGAACAAAAACCACGCCAGGCTTCGGGCAAGTTCGGTCTTACCCACGCCGGTAGGGCCGAGAAACAAGAACGAACCTATGGGTCGGCCAGGGTCTGAAAGTCCGGACCGCCCCCTGCGGATGGCGTCTGATACCGCTTCTACCGCCTCTTTCTGATCAATAAGCCTCTCGTGGATGCGTTTCTCCATGTGAAGAAGCTTTTCGGCCTCCCCGGTTAGCATGTTGTCCACGGGTATCCCGGTCCAGCGTGAGATGGTCTCGGCGATATCGTGCGCTTCAAGCACTTCGTTGATTCCCTTTTCCTTAAGATAGGAGTTGCGCTCCCTTACGAAATCAGCCTGAATTTTATCCGCCTGCGCCTTTAGCTCCGCCGCACGCGCGTAGTCCTGGATGCTGACCGCCTCCTGTCCCTCGCGGGTAAGCTCGGCCAGTTGCCGTTCCTTTTGACGAATTTCAGGTGGAAGGGAGTACATATCCAGCTTAAGGTGCGCGGCGGCCTCATCCATGACGTCTATGGCCTTGTCGGGAAGATGACGGCCTGTAATGTAGCGTGCCGAAAGCCGCGCTGAGGCCTCAATTGCCTCGTCGGAGATTTTTAGCCCGTGATGCGCCTCATAGCGGTCGCGCAGCCGGGAAAGGATAAGGATGGTTTCGGGAACGGTAGGCTCATCCACGAACACCGGCTGGAACCGGCGCTCCAGGGCGCCGTCCTTCTCAATGTGCTCGCGGTACTCCTTGAGGGTAGTGGCCCCCACGCACTGAATCTCGCCCCGGGCCAGGGCGGGTTTAAGAAGATTGGACGCGTCCAGGGCACCCTCGGCAGCGCCCGCGCCTACTATGGTGTGCATCTCGTCGATAAACAGGATAACGCTGCGCCGGTTCTGTTTAAGTTCTGAAAGTACGGCCTTTAAGCGCTCCTCGAACTCCCCGCGGAACTTGGTGCCGGCCACCAACTGACCCATGTCCAGGGCGAGAACTTTGGAATTGCGGATAATTTCAGGCACGTCGCCCGCCACTATCTGCCGGGCAAGACCTTCCACGATTGCGGTTTTGCCCACTCCGGCCTCGCCGATAAGCGCCGGGTTGTTCTTGGTGCGGCGGGAAAGGATTTCTATGACGCGGCGGATTTCGTTGTCCCTGCCGATCACCGGATCCAACTTACCTTCCTTGGCGAGTTGGGTCAGGTCACGGGTGTACTTTTTAAGCGACTGGTAGTGACTTTCCGCGTCCGGGGAGGTGACCCGCTGCGTACCCCGAATCTTCTGCAGCGCCTTGTATACCTGCTCGGTGGTGACCCCGAAGTCGGAAAGCAGCTTTGCGGCAAGACCTTCGCGCTCCTCGGTGAGAGCGAGAAACAGGTGCTCGCTGCCGATGTACTCGTCCTTCAGACGTCCGGCTTCCTCGGAAGCGCGGTCAAGCACCCGTTTGAGACGCGGGGTAAGGTAGACCTGCTCGGTGCCGCCGCCGGCGCCTGTCACCTTGGGCAGACGGTCCAGCTCGCGCTCCAGACGTTCGGCAAAATGCTCGCCGGCTATGCCCATCTCGGATAATATCTGCGGCGCAAGCCCCTGCTGCTGCGTAAGCAGCCCGAAAAGCAGGTGATGCGCGTCAAACTCGGTGTGCTGGAAGCGGGACAGAGCATCCTGAGCCAGCCCCAACGCTTCCTGCGCCCTTTGGGTAAAACGATCCAATCTCACATTATCAACCTAATCTTATGACTCCTAACGGCTTAGTGACTATAAGTATAGCAAAATAATCGGGCTTTGTCAATACAGAAAAACCCACGGAGCAGTTGTACTGCTCCGTGGGGCCCTTGTGCGGTTTTTGTTCTTAGTCAGTGAGGGCGATTTATTATCAAACCCTCATTCCACTCCCTTCCTTCCTCCTGCCTGAGATACTAGCACGCAGCGTGCCATCCACGCGCAAATGATTCAAACCTCGCAAAAGCGAGGGTTAAGAAATTCACGTCCTCATCCCGTTGCACGAATGTATAACAAAAGGATAACGCCCGCTTATTCTATTGTGTAATTTCGAGAAAAATTAAGTTGGTCAAAAGGTGGTCAAAAGCTACCCAAAAGATGGTCAAAAGATGGACAGAATCGCGACTTCGTCGCAATATCAAATTTGCTCCGCCAGCGTCGCCCTTCGGTCAAAATGCACCCGACGGGGGTACTTACGCAAAGTGCCCGCTCTGCGGGTGAGGGCAATTTAACGAACCAACACCACCTTATGTGTTTTTGGACTATCCGACCCATCACGAATAAAGTAGACCCCTGACTCGTAACCTTGACCCCAAGAGATTGTCCCCAATGGGAGGGGGGCGTGCAGCTCGTCAACCTTGCGGCCTGCGGCGTCGAAAACGGATACGTGGAAGCCGTCAGGATGATTCATATAACGCAGAACAATCTGCGGCCCGATAGAGGTCACTACCTCCCAGTTGGATGGTTCTTTGATGACCGCTCGTTCCTCTATACCCGACATGTCCCAGTCGGTAAGAACGGCAAAGGCCTCACATGTTGAATCCGTGTTTATACGCGAGTACACCCAAACGATTTGGTCGTTGCACGCACCAACCGCCGGGGGCTGAAGGGGAACGAAAAGGAAATTCTCAGGGGTACGCCATATGGTGTCTTCCAAAGGCGCGGAGTACTCAAATATATCTGTAGTTCTTACCGGATTGTTGTTCGTGATCTTTCCCAGCACACCAACCTGATTATCATACGATCCTATTGAGCTTTTGTAAGTACGCGTATAGGCTAAAGCGAAACGATTTTCAGGCGAGAATGTACTACTGAATCCCCCGCTGTAGCCCCAGGCAGATATCCAATCACTGGATTCATTCACCAGGTTTTGAATGGGATGCCGTGTCAGACCTCTATCACTGAATCCACGGCCTTCCAACCAGCGAGGTTTCAGATCGATCCAGAAAACCACGAACCTGTCGTTGTCCAGCCAATGCACCTGGGATAGACTACCATCGTAGGGACCGCCATCATCCACCCGATGCCCGCTCGGTTCCCACGGCAGGATGGGGTCGTCATCTGCATCAAAGGCCTGAAACCGGGGATACCTCTCTTGGGTCTCGATTCCATCAAGCCAGGTCACCACCACATCGCCCGCATCGCTCAACGCCACCTGAGAATACTCGCAGTTGTTGCCAGCCAAGCTGTCGTGTACTATATAAGTTTCTCCCTGAGGACTGCCGTCCGCAGAGTAGCGACGAGTCCAAGCATTTATCCCAACATCCGATCCCATGCTCCAGGATACTGCAAACTTACCCTGGTTGTTGTAGCCTACATCTCCCCCCCGCCAAAAAACTGATAGCATTCCAGTCACCACAGTCTGCGCAGAACCTTGCAGGTTTCCATCCTTGTCAAAAAGCTGGAACCGCAGACACCTGTCTGGATCATAGTCATCAGCCGCCTCCACCCAGAGCAGAACGGCGCTGCCTGCAGA
>JAUVJT010000049.1 GCA_030592225.1 Candidatus Stahliibacteriota bacterium
GGTAGAGCCTGCCCCTTGACATTGGCGCTGTGGTGAATATCTTTAATGGTTATGAGTCGTGAACTTGACAGAAAGCTGCTTGTCCAGCTTGACGAGATGGTACCTGCGCTGGTGCGCAGTTTCCGCATTCTTGATCCGCGCGGCCCGGCAGGACTGGAGATTACCCTCAATCAGTACTTCGTGCTTTCGCTCTTTGCCCGAAAGGAAAGCTTCGGCATGGGCGAGCTGGCTCGTCACATGGGAACCTCCTCCGGCAACATGACCGCGATGATAGACAGGCTGGTGCGCGCAGGCATGGTTGAGCGGGCTCGTTCGGAAAAGGACAGGCGAGTGGTAATTGTAAAACTCTCCCCGACCGGACTTGAACTGGCCGACCGGGTACGCCGCACCACCAAGGCCGGAATGCGTCGCATCATGCGTCGTATCCCTGACTCTCAGAAACAGGCGTTTTTCGACACCCTGGTTTCTGTCACCACCGCGCTGGCCGAGGACCGCCCGCGCCGCAGGCGGCTGCGAGCTATCCACAGAACGTTAAAGAAAGCGAAACGTCAGGGGCAGTAGAGAATATCCAGAAAAAAGAATCCAACCAACACATTCAGGTCCGCTTGACATACAGACGATGATCTTTATCCTTCGATTATGAAATGGCCTGTGATTGTCCTTATGGTAATGACCGTCTTTCTGTGGATTACAACCCTCATGCTTCTGGTGATGGGGTTTCTGGTTCGCCGCGGCAAGCTAATGGGTGAGTTGTATTCTTACCTGGATGCTTCAAAACTCGAAAGAACCCGGCAACGGAGCATGTGGCTTGCAGCGCCTATCGTGGTGATGGCGGCGGCAGGGGTTATTCTCCCCGTCCTCAAACCTGGAATATTGTGGCTGTTAGCAGGGATTGTGATCGTCAGCGCTGCCTTCTCCGGCGGCGCGGCCTTGTTTTTCCTGGCTCAAATCGCCCGCAATGCAAAAATGGAGTCGACTGAATCATGATAACAATCCTCGTTCCTTTTCTTATCGCCCTGGGCTCGGTAGTAATCTTTTCAGTGTTCGCCTGGCTGGCCACCGTTTACCGGCAACACATCTGGTCACGGCTCCTTATGTGGGTGGGTCTGTTTTTTATCATAGGCGGCTGCTGGCTGTTCGGGATCAACGTTATCCGCCTGCCTTTTGTCTGGATCGTCATCTCCGCCCTCTTCTTCGCGGTGCTTTTCGGGATATCGGCAGGCTACTTTGCACGCAAAGGGCGACAATCAAAGAGTTGATCTTAAACATCCCCGTACCCTTGAGGGGCAGAGCCTGCCCCTTGAAGTGTTTTACACTTCATAGGGTATTTCCACTATATCCAGCAACTTACGTTCCTGGTTTCTAAGGAGATAACACCCTGTCACTAAATTCTGGATGAGATTTCAGGAATTACCCTCGTTTCATGGCGCTGCGCAGGTTGCGTTCCGTGCGCAGGCTGAAGCTTCCCAAAAACACGAGCGTCCCTATGCTCAGCGCCGCTGCGGGCAGAAAAACCAGGATTACGGGCTTGACGGTTCCCTTATATAAAACCAGGGATAGGGTTATCAGTATTCCCCAGGCAATTCCCTGAACTATGCCTGCAACCAGCCTGTGGCCAGGTTTTAAAAGAACCGCACTGGAGAGCACCGAAATCGCGGCGCACGCGCCGAGCAGGATGCTGACAGAAAGGAATACCCGGGTGAAGAGGAGGGCCAGCAGCAGGATTAGTCCGGTCCAGATCAGCGTGTTGACTGCAAAGTAGAGATTATGCCACTGTTTTTTGAATGTCAGCTTCTTCATCAACCAAACAGAGAAGCGAGGGGAGGGGTTCCCCTCGCTTTCATGCCTACATTTGAACTCAAGTTACTCGACAACTACGATCTTGCGGGACAGGTTTATCTGTTTGGTCTCAAGACGAATGAAGTAGATACCTGCGGGAACGGTTCGACCTTTCGCGTCATGGCCATTCCATGCAACCAGGTGTCTTCCCGCTCTGCGTACTCCTTCATCCAGCGTTATTACCGTCCGTCCGGTAACGTCGTAGACGACAAGGGCGATTTTTTCATCCGAAGGAAGAGCGTAGCCTATGCTGTAACCCCGGGGTGCGGGCGATACAACGAGTTCCAGTTCGCAGGTCTGCGGCGACTCCGCAACGGCAGTGGGACCGAGATGCACCATCAAGGTGTCGTTTTCGGGCACCGCGTCGCCTATAAGCTCGGTCATGACCCACAGGGTTTCGCCCGGGCAGCAGTATACGCCTCCGAAGAGCATGAGGGCGGAATCACCCGGAACGACATCTTCGGCTAACATGGTGCTGTCAAATACGATGGTTCCCAGGCTGTCCAGTATGCAGTGTACCGGGAACGTTTCCGGTGCGTTGCCATGGTTGCGCACCTGGAAAAGGAAGGCTCGCGTACCGCAGTGCCCCACGTCTTCGGGATTGGGCGAGATTATGCTGTCCACACCAACGTCCTTCTCCGCGGCATAACCGAACCCGACCTCTTGCAGCATCGGTGCCTGCAGGAAATCGAAAGTAAAAACGGCGCGATAGCGAATGTAACGTCCGGCCATATCGTCGGACAGGGTATCGCCGTCCGCTACCACAAGCCAGTCGCTCCACGAGATATCGGGTACGGGTACGTTGCCGGTTTGAACCTCAAGAACCAAATCGGATCCAGTGGGAACCGTTGCAACCAGGCTGACAGAATCCCACTCGACGGTATCTGCCGCATCGTGAATGGTGGACAGGTAGGCTTCCTGCCCTGATCTGTCGTAGACGTTACCGGGATCCGCTGCGGTGCTCATGTGGGCGCCGATGGTGGTCAGGGTATCTGAAGTTGTGAAATCCGGCCCGAAATAAACGAAGGAGAGGGTATCGAACACCGAATCAACCGTAGCCCAGTTTGAGAAAAAGATGTCGAGGGTTCTATCTCCGTCGAAATCCCCAATCACGTTGCCGACCGAGCCATGGGTTTCCAATAAGGTCGGCGCCCCGGCAGTGTAGTCAGGACCGTAGTAGATGATAGATGAAATGGCAAACCCGGAATCGGGGTCGAACCAGTTAGAAAACACGAGGTCGAGTTCGTCATCCGTGGTTCCCACGTCGGCCACGGACACGGCACGTGCGTTTCGGGTATCCACCTCTTCATCAAAACTGCTGTAGTCCGGCCCGTAGACGATATACGATTTATCGCCCATGGCGGAGAAGGCAATATCCAGCGTGCTGTCGTTATCCAAATCGGCTATTGCCACATCGGTCAGCGAGTCCATGCCGGTGATGGTTGTCGGTGAGGTGAAGTCGGGACCGTAGAATACCAGGGCGGACATGCCGGCAAGAACGATGTCCAGGTCTCCGTCTTTGTCGAGGTCAGCTACGGCGTTGCTGAAGTTGCCGGTGCAGTTGAGTGTTTGAGGCGTGGGATTGCCCTGGTAGTATATGGCGGCATTGCCGCCGGCGTAGTTAGAGAACACCAGGTCCAGTTTGCCGTCCTTGTCTATATCCGCCGCGCTGACGGCCATGGCCTGGTTTGTGGCAAATGAATCAGCCTGGGCAGGGCTAAATCCCGGTCCGTAATAGATGCGCGAATAAAGGCTGGTGACATCTACGGAATCGTATGCCGAAAGAATAATATCCAGATTACCGTCATTATCATAATCAACTATCAGATTGCCCGAACCGTTGTGGCTGAAGAGTGAATCCACGAACGCCAGGTTATCATAGTGGTAGGCGTAGTATGCCGGTCCAGGCGCGGTGACGCTTCCGCTGCGGTTGTTGGAGATAAGCAGGTCAAGGTTGCCGTCCTTATCAATGTCCCGATAATGTATCATCTGAACTGAACCGTTACCCAGAGCGCCGCTGTCTGCGGCGTAAAGGGAAACGTCGTAATCGCCATCTGCGAAATCCTCGTGAGTGGTTTCTATCCACCAGTTGTCGGCAGATAGAGACAGGGCTGAGGCCATAAGCCCCAATACCAGGAAAAGACGTACGTATCGCATAAATCCTCCTCGGTTAAGTATATTTTGACGCAACTTACTTTAGAATAAGTCTAAAGAAAGATGAGGTGTTGTCAAGGGGGGTGAGGGCCAAGTGAAGTTCTTTTGCGATATCACAACTTTCTTTGCGCCTGCAAATTGTCCTTTGTCCATGCTCGAGCAGTTCATCAACCGAGGGATTGAGAAGCTCCGGCACCACCCTTTTCGTGAGTATAATGTTGGGCAGGGCAAAAAGCCTGACACGGGTAAGCGATTTTATCAAGGTCATCTCCAGTCCGGATAGGGAATAGAACACAACCTGTGGAATTCCAAGCAGCGCGGTTTCAAGGGATGCGGTGCCAGAGGTTACGACAGCAAGATCGGTTTTGGCCAATACCCGGTAACGCTCTTCTCCTCCCACCGCTTTATCATGCCCGTCAAGAAATCTTTCAGCCCGTAGCGCCTCGCGTTCAGTAAGAAAGAGCCACACCGCTTTGTCGTTTGGATGAAACTCTCTCCATCTGCGCATAAATCCTGAAAGCAGCATCTGGTGCCTTGATTTTTCCGAGTGCCTGCTTCCTGCAAGCAATGCGATTGTCCTTGCGGGTTTTTTTGTTCTTTTTTCTCTTCTGGAGTATTGGGCAAGGTGCCGGGCCAGAGGGTTGCCGGCAAAATACGCAGGCAACCCCAGCGAGGTAAGGAACTTCGCCTCACCGGGGTAAAGGCAGAGCAGGGCGTCGTACCCTTTTTTCAACAACGTGGCTCTGAAGCGTCCCCATGCCCACAGCTGGGGCGGGGCGAAAAACACCCGCCGCATCTGCTTCATATCCCTGAGCCTGAGTCCCAGCAGGGTGTTGGGTTCTGACCACGCCACGGCAAGAAACACGTCCGGCTTCACGCTTCGCACCCCGCGCTCAATCCTGCGCATCTTTTCTCTGATGCTGCCCGCTTGTCTTGCGCCTGCCGCGAACCCTACCGTTGCCTCGCTTTCGGCAGGCCTATCCCCCCAGATTATCTCGACATCCGGCTGCTCTGTTTTCAGCCCCTGCGCTATCAGGGAGGCGTAGAGCAGTCCGGAACGCTCTGCCGTTGAAACGTATACCTTCAAGATTTCAGGTTAGTCCGTCGCTAAAGGCTCGAACGTGGCAAGTCTCACCTCGAGCTGATTGAGCCAGAAGACCTTTTTGGTGGGCGGAGCGGGATAGAATAGCATGGCGTCTATCATATAGAAACGTCCTTGCTCGTTGAACGCATAGCTAACCATGGGGCCGCCGGCCACCAGGGTGTCGTTCTGCCATACCCCTTCGATACGTATCGCTTTGTTCCCTCTGAAATACGAAGGTCCGGCGGTGCTAAAGGTGGAGTCGAGGTAATCGCCTTCGTAGAAAAGTGCCGTCAGACTGTCTCTCAGCACAAGCATCTCCTCCCGGGTTATATCATCCCGCTGGTTATCCTCCCAGTAGATGAAGATGGAGCGATCCGGATTATGGGTATGCGCCCAGATGAAATTACTGTCCGCGTGCTGCTCCATCAGCCACCAGCCTTTGGGTATCCTGAGCTTAAAGCCGTAGTTCTGGATTTCCTCCGACAGCTTCTCTTCTTCCCCTTCGGTGTAGGTCATGCGCTCCAGGCGCTCAAGCAGGCGGAACTTAAAGGTCTCGTGTATCTTGGAGCGTACCGCTTTGAGACCCAGGAGCATGCTCAACGTATCGCACGCCATGAATACCAGAATGCTCTGGTTCTGCGCCCATACGTCGCTTATCCTGTAAAGGGCGAACGAATCGTTTGCCGAAAGATCGGGGAACAAGCTCGAAATCAAGGAGTCGTCCTCGAATCCCACAATCAGTATCCCGTGCCGCGTGAGACGGTTGGCCAGCTCCGCCGGTTCCATGTATCGTACTATGAACTCCTTTGCGGGCTGGGGCGTAAAGACCTGTCTTCCCAGGGCGAACGCCATCTCCTGTTCGATAAGTTCTTCATGCTCGGTGAATACCAGCACATCCCGGGCCCGGCCCAGTGAATCGGGTTTATAGTCGCAGCTTGCCGACAGCGCTATCAGCGCGACACCTATGAGCGTAAATCTCTTCATGAATATTCTCCTTAGTATGTAAATCATGCGACCCCGAGGAAGTCAAGGCTTTGTTGATGTCTGCGCCTGATGGTTGCCGCAACCCGGGGGTGGGCGGCAAACTCAGGATCTTCCTGGAGTATCCTGAACGCGTCCTCCCGCGCCGCAATCAACAGGTCGCGGTCACGCACCAGATCGGCGATGCGCAAATCGGGCAGGCCGTGCTGGCGTACTCCCATTATCTGCCCCGGTCCCCTTATGGCCAAATCCTTCTCGGCGAGCGCGAACCCGTCCTCGGTGCCGGCAAAAAACTTCAACCTCTCTCTGGCCTCGGGCGAAAGCCCGGCAGGCACAATCAAGACGCATCTGGATGGTCTTGATCCCCTTCCAATCCTTCCTCTTAACTGGTGAAGCTGGGCCAGGCCGAAGCGCTCGGGATGGCGAATTATCATAATGGTCGCCTCGGGTACGTCCACCCCCACCTCTATTACGGTGGTGGAGACCAAAACCCCCACCTCGCCTTTGCGGAACGCCGCCATCGCCTGAGTGCGATCGTCCGCTTTCAATTTTCCGTGGATGAGAGCGACCCGTTTATCCCCTAACCTTTCCGCCAGTTCGTCGTAGGTTTCTTTTACAGACGAAAGCTCCAGTTTCTCCGATTCCTCTATCAACGGACATACCACGTATGCCCGGTCGCCTTCCGCCAATCTCTCCTGCAACCATCGGTAAACCCCCTCTTTTTTGCTCTCATAGGTCAATTCGGTTCTGCGCTCGGCACGACCCGCAGGCATCTGTTTAATGACCGATACGTCAAGGTCGCCGTAGTATGATAAGGTCAGGGTCCTTGGTATGGGCGTGGCGGACATGACCAGAACGTGCGGCCTCGCCCCCCCCTTATTCGCCAGCGCGGCCCGCTGCATCACCCCGAAGCGGTGCTGCTCGTCCACCACGGCCACGGCCAGATGGGCAAACTCCACGTTCTCCTCAATCAAGGCGTGGGTGCCGAAAATCATATCAACCTCACCTCGTGCAATCATCGCCCGGCGCTCTTCCTTCTCGCTGTTCTTAAGACTCCCGGTTAAAAGAAGAGGTTTTGCTCCTATCTCGGCAAGCGTATCCTTCCACTTATTGAAGTGCTGCTCGGTAAGTATTTCGGTTGGCGCCATGATCGCGGCCTGCTTGCCCGCATCAGCCGCTCTGAGCATCGCATACAACGACACCACGGTCTTGCCCGAACCCACGTCGCCCTGCAGCAGGCGGTGCATGGGATGCGCTTTTGACAAATCGGCTTCTATCTCGTCAATTACTTTTTTTTGATCCCCGGTCAACTGAAAAGGCAGGCAGGCAGGAAACGCCGCGCTCAACTCCCCTGCCATCCCCAATGCCTCGCCCCTCGTGCCTCGATCCAGAATTTTGCGGCGCATGGCAATCAATGTCTGGAAGTAGAAAAGCTCCTCGTAGCGCAAACGCGCCAGCCCTGAATTCACCTCGGCCATCTCCTGCGGACGGTGCACCTTTTCTAACGCCTGCTTGATTGGCGGGAATCCGCGTTCAGCAAGAATTTCCTCAGGCAGGGTTTCAGGCATGTGCTTCAACCTGTCCAGCGCTTGATTGACCGCTCTGCGCACCTCCCATGCGGCCAGGCCTTCGGTCAAGGGATATACCGGAAACACCGGGTGCTCAAAAAAGTCAGGGTTTTCGTCCAGACGCTCAAAGAAAGGGTTCACCATCTGCCGGTCGCCGTAAAAGGTGACCTGACCTGACAGAAGCAGCCTCTCGCCCGATTTGAACTTGCCCCGCAGGTCAGGCCGGTTGAACCACACCGCGTAAAGCTGGGCCGGAGGCGCATCCATTGGCTTGCTGTCCTTATCCCTGAAATCGGTAACCAGTATTTGAATTATAAGACCTCTCCTGCTGCGTCGGTAAGTTGCGCCCAGCACCTTGACCACGAAGGTTGCTTCCTCGTCTATCCTGCTTGCAGCTATGGGCTTGGGGTTGGAACGGTCAATATAGCGATGAGGCAGGTGGAACAGCAAATCCTCCACCGTGCTTATACCCAGTTTTGCCAATCGGACAGCGCGCTTGGGACCGATACCTTTCAGATATTGAACCGGGGTATCCGGCTTGAGGCTGAATTCTTTCTCAGTCATGCTTCAATCCTGTGAATAGATAACACCATTGAGTTATTCTAACCATATTTTGTCTGTGAATCAAGAGTTGTGCAGAAAACCCTGGATGCTTGTTACTCCCAATTGGTTCGAAGTTCGTGCCAGGTTTCACTAAGCGCCTGGGACAGAACCTTGGTGTCGGAAAGTACCGGCATGAAGTTGGTGTCGCCTGCCCAGCGGGGCACCACGTGCAGGTGCAGATGATGCTCTATCCCCGCTCCCGCTATCCTGCCCAGGTTGGTTCCCAGGTTGAATCCGTCAGGATTGGCGATGCGGCGCAGGGTGTCTATTGAACGCTGGGCAAAGCGCCACAGTTCCACCACGGCCTCGTCTGAAAGCTCGGCCAGGTCGCCTGCGTGTTCGTACGGGATTACCATAAGGTGTCCGTTGCAGTAGGGAAACTTATTCAGCACCACGTACACGTGCTTTCCCCGTGCGAGCACCAGATTCTCCTCGTCTACCTCAGCGCCCGCCTTGCCTATCTCGCAGAGCACGCATCTATCGTTTAAATCTCCACTTAGCGTTTCCCTGATATATGCCATTCGCCAGGGCGCCCAGAGTTTTTTCATTCCGTCGCTTCCTTCAAGTTCGTAGGGGCACGGCATGCCGTGCCCTTACCTCAAAACAGCGATAGCTGCTCATGGTCTTTATCATCTTCATTCTTCTTTTCGGCCTGCGCATCCTTTGAAAAAACGCTGACCGTGCCGAACACCCCGTCGTAGCCTTCATCAACCGTTACCTGACCCTTGCGCATTCTTGCAATTCCATCCGCGATCTCGCGGCCCGCAAGACCGGCGATCTCTCCGATTTCCGCCCACAGCAAAACGTTGAACTCACCGCCCAAACTGTTACAAAGCGACTCGTACACCCTGCTCACCCCCATGGTGTCGCGGCCCATGCCCTTGGCTTCTCCTATTAACTCCGCCAGGGGCACGATGGAGTAGTAGGGTATGGCGTTGTCCGGATGATACCCTTCCGGCCTGTCGGCGAGTTTCTCTATCCGATGCAGCACCCCGAGCGTCAGCGGCCTGCCGCATACCGGGCAGATGTTCTTCTGCGCAATAGACTCCTTGGGAGAGAACCGTACGTTGCAGTTGCGGTGTCCGTCATAGTGGTACTTGCCTTCCTGGGGGAAGAACTCGATGGTGGCCAGCAGCCGTTTTGAATCCTTTTGTTTCAACGCGTCCTTCAACTCATAGAACGAAGGCTCTATATCCAGTACGTTGGCCTCGCGTCCCATCCTTGCCGGGGAGTGGGCGTCAGAATTCGATATGAGCGTTATCCTGTCCAGCTCGGACAGGCGCCAGTTCATTGCAGGATCCGACGAAAGCCCGGTTTCT
The DNA here is from genome assembly GCA_030592225.1 of Candidatus Stahliibacteriota bacterium. Taxonomy (GTDB): domain Bacteria; phylum Hydrothermota; class Tepidihabitantia; order B3-TA06; family B3-TA06; genus B3-TA06. The sequence continues at coordinate 9,549 of JAUVJT010000049.1, forward strand.
GCCTCAAAAATCTCACCTGCGTACTTTCCAAAACATTATTCGATGGAATCGAACCCCGATTTGGACCCGAACATTGAGAACCACGGTGTCCAGATGTGGGCGGGTACGATGTAGCTGTCAGGCGAAAGCGAGAGTACCCCTTCGAGCATGGCTTCGGAGTCAAGCCCCAGGGTGGGGCGTCCGTCCGAGGCAAGCTTTCCGAAACGTCCCAGGAATTTGTTGATTTTTTCCACCTCGTCGAACGAGGGACAGAAGATCACGTTGTGTATCCTGCGCAGCGCCCCTTTGCGGGTGTAGATGTTGGAGACCTCGCAGGTCAGGATGAATTTGACGCCGTCGTATTCGTATATCCCGGGCCCGGCTTCCATAAGATGGTTGTTCAATTCATCCAGCCAGCCCGGATGGGTGAAGTCAGCCGTACCCAGTATCCCAATCCCCTTGAGTTTGGCCATGCGCGTCATCTCGGGGATGCGCATGTTTTTGCTGGTCGCCCGCGAGAACCGCGAGTGCAAGTGCAAGTCGGCAATTATCTTCATGATTTCTTCTCCCCGACGTTTTTCAGAGCGGCCACCATTACCCGGGAACTGATATCCAGAAAGGTGGAGGTGGTCATGTGTGCAAATATCTCAACCTTGGAAAATCCTGCCTCCTTCAGCATCGTACTGACGTCGGCCAAAGGATAGGCGCGCTCCTGATGCACCTCGTCTATCCTGGAGTAATCACCCTCCGGAGATGCGGAACCGTTGCGTACAAACAGGGTCAGGTGAAGGGTCGAGGTGTGCCTGGAGGCGTCGTAGACTGATTTCCACACCGAATAGATGTTGCTCATCTCCCGAATCAGGGTGTTCGTACCCCATACCTTTTCCAATCCGTAGATGGTGTTCATGTCAAATACGAAAAGCCCGTTTTCCTCTAAAACGTCATAAACGCACTTGAAGCATCTTCCTAAGTCGCGTTCTTCCTTTAGATAATTGACGCTGTCAAAGTAGCAGGTGACCGCGTCTACCTTGCGGACGAGCCTGAAGTCCCGCATGTCGGCTTTTGCGACCTCTATCTTGTGCGCTTTCTTTTTCTCCTGCAGAACGTCAAGCATATCCTGAGATATATCAATCGCTGCAATCTCATACCCGCGGCGCGCCAACTCCAGGGTGGCCGAACCGGTGCCGCACGCCAGGTCAAGTATTCGCTGAGGCTTATATCCGAGGTGTTTGAACAGCTCAATGGTATAATCCACCCACTCCCGGTACTCTATCCCCTTCATCAGGGTATCGTAGTGGCGGGCTACAGTGGTGAAAGGAAGAGCGCTCATCAGGCACTCACCCCGGTCACGTGCGTAATGGTAGACAGGTCGTTTGATAAAAACCATTCTGATTTCCAACTATATGTTTCTGAAAACGTCACTGAACTACTCCGGTTACGCTTGAACAGTTGACGTGCACCCGCTTCCAGCCTCGTCCGCTCTTCGTTCTTACAAACCCGCCTATCTGTACGTGCAGGTCGTCCACCGTGCCGTACAGGGTGTAGCGGCCCTCCTGCCAGTGCATCTGTTTGCGCTGGGAGTTAAGCGCCACAATCAGCTCCACCTCGTCGGGCAGAACGTGGTTTACGTCCGCAGCCGACGGCAGGGGAACCGCTTGGTATTTGCCTTTCCCCGCGTGGGAGTGGAAGGTGCCGATAATTTCCATGCCCTCGGCAAACCGGTTGATGATGCGGTTGATGCGCGCGGTGCGGTTCTCGTCAATATAGGCGAACTCCTCCGAAGATATAATCGCCTGAAAAGGCACGGCGTACTCCACCACGAACTTGTCTTTTGCCGAATAACCCACCAGATAACCCACTGTCTCATCGTGATATATCTCGGCGGCCGCCGAAACCATGGTCAAAAAGCAAGGAAGGGAAAGGTAAACGTCTACCACAATGCAGTATAGTCAAGGAGAGGAGTCAAGTCAAGGCAATGGCCCGCAACCCCCAAAATAAGCTCCCCAAAAGGTGGACAAAAGCTACCCAAAAGGTGGACAAAAGATAGTCAGGGTTAA
>JAUVJT010000118.1 GCA_030592225.1 Candidatus Stahliibacteriota bacterium
CACGTCTCGCGTAATTCGTTACGTTGGATTGGTGATTATCTTTATCGCTTTTTCCCTGGCAGCGGTTATTCTGGGAGCAAGGGTAGCCATAAAGCACGACCAGGTCGCGACATCGAACGAGATGGGAGTAAGCGGGCGCTGGGGCGGCGCAATGAGCCAGTCCCCGCCGCTGGTCACCTACCTTTTCGAGCCGGCGATCTACGACAAAGAGGGCAACATCGTTAAGTACGAGGTGGTGCAGCGCAAAATGCCCGCCTCCGATATCAACGTAGAGCTTGCGTTATCCTACCGGCAGCGAGGGCAAATGGAATTTCCGGGCTATGAGGTTGGCTTCGAGGCCGCCTACGTCGTGGAAAACCCGTTTGATGAAACCCTTCCCGTCAGTTTCAATTTTCCCATTCCCCAGCATTCAGGACTTCTCAAGGATTTCATCATCACGGTAGACGGCGAGGTATACAAGGGCGATCAGGATTTCTCTAACGGGGTGGACTGGAAGACGGCCATGGCTCCGGGCGACGTCCATACCATCCATATCACTTACACCAGCCGGGGGATGGGCAACTGGTCTTACGGCCTGAGCGACTACCAGGGCGATATCTCCCATTTTAATCTCAACCTGACAAGCAACTTTGCCGATATTGACTACCCCGAAGGATCTATGGTGCCCACGGTGATGGAGATTGATGAAGATGCGGATAAGGCCGAGCTTGTGTGGAAATTCACCAATCTGGTTTCCGGCCAGAACATCGGGGTCAGCATCCCCGAACCCCTGGACGTTGGCGAGGCTACCGCACGCATCCTTTTGTTCGTTCCCCTCGCCCTGATTTTCTTCCTCGGCCTGATCCTCCTTCTCACCGGCATCAAGGACAAGCCCATTCATCCCATGCACTACCTGTTCATAACCGGCGGATTCTTCGTGTTCCACATCCTTATGAGCTACCTGGTGACGCTTACCCCGCTGGTATGGGCGTTCGTTATCTCCATGGGTGTATCGTGTTTGATGACAATTGGTTACGCCGCGCTCATCCGTAAAGGCTGGGTGGTGGTGTTTGCGTCCGTTCTGGGGATCGTGCTGTTCCAGCTCGGCTTCAGCCTTGCCCAGTTTTTCCCTCAGGTACGCGGTCTCATTCTTGCGCTCATAATCATCGCCGGACTCGGCCTGGCCATGGGGTTTACCGCCCGGGTGGACTGGAAAGGTAAACTATAACCCGTAACACTCCATAACACCCCCGATCCGGAAAGGCCGCAGGATAAAAAGCAGACAAGGGGCTTAAGCCCCTTGTCTTTAATTCCCGAAAACATCGTCGGATTTACTGGAAATCGTAGCTCGTCATCTCCGATGCGCCCTCGATGGCAACGTCAAGCGGTACCACCAGGGTATACACCGTCTCAAAATCGGTGGTCATCTTCACCAAACCGATTCCTTCGGTGCGCCACTGGGTTGCCGCAGAATCTACGCTGTAGTCGGGGAGATCGATCTCAACCACAACACAGTTAAAGGTGCCCGCCTCGACCGTTATCGTCTCAGTGCCGATGACCTCGAAGTTGGCAGGCAGCTCGGTGGGAAACTCAGGTATCTTAAACGGCAGAGTCAGATTCCCATCCCATTTGACGCCGACCGCCAGATTGTTGGGTTCAACCGATTGAGGTTCTTCGTCGTCTTTTAAGGAATAAACGTAGACCGAATCCTCAGTAACATGATAGTAACTGATTGAGGTCAGGGTTGAGTCGGTCTGCACTATACTTGTTACCGGCCATACCAGCTTGCCGTCTTCTCTTTCTACAAATGTACCAACCTCGTTGTTGGTTGTCGATGTTCCTGAACCCGAGTAGATTAATGATTCGCCACGGTACACCTCGTAGGAGTAACTTTCTTCACTGGTCCAGGTGTTGCCCTGAGCAAACGGCCAGAACTTGGCTTCTATTGGTTCTTCCGCCTTCTTGCAGGCAAGTAAGATAAGCGCCAGGGTTGCGATTACGAAAAGGGCTTTCTTCATTATTCCTCCTTGGGGAATTATATCCCTCAGTTAAGATAAGCATAAGATCAATATCCAACTTGTCAACCCCTTGACATTTATGTTTTTCTCACTAAAGTCAAGGTCAAGGAAAAGGAGGATCGAAATAATATGAAGATGTGGCGAACACTACTAATTATAGCTGCAGTGACAATACTCTTTGCCAACTGCGATAAGGCCGGTTACGCCGACCCTGAGTGGAAGGTGGGTGACTGGGTATCCTACCAGGTTTCAGGTGGAAGCCTTGAGGCATATACGCTTCGTTACGCCATCACAGGTATAGATACCCTTGGCGGCGAAGCCTATTACTGGCTCGAGATGATAGGTTCGAGCGGCGAGAGCCGGTTCATCTACAAGATGCTTGTGCCTTACGGCTACCGCGGCGTTGCCGAGCGGATGATTATCAAGGTTGGTTCCCAACCCGCGCTGGCGATGCCCGATTTCGAGGGACTTAACGAGGAACCGCCCGGCGAAAACAGGCCCTATCTTTATCTGGCCGCAGAGATTGATTCGGCGAAGATTGGAGTAGAAAAGCTTAGCGTCCCGGCGGGTGATTTCAAGGCAATTCACGCCAAGATCAAAGGCCCCAAGGGTCGCGAGAACGAAATTTGGGTCAGCTCAGAGGTTCCCATATTCGGAATTGTCGCCTTGAACACAACTACCGAAAAAATGAAGCTTACAGATAAGGGGACCGATGCTAAGACCGCAATAACTGAAGAACCGCAGAAGATTGATCCAACGATCTTTGAATAATGGGCAATAGAGGACTTGAACCTCTGACCTCTGGTATGTGAGACCAGCGCTCTAACCAACTGAGCTAATCGCCCGGAGAAAGGAGTATATGGAAGAGAAATCGGAAGTCAAGGAAGCCTCCGACCAGACCTTGAGCGAAGCCTTGAATAGTGAGTTGGACGTGCTGAAGTCTGAATATCCGGAGATTTCATCGGCGGCCATAATTTCCTCAGATGGATTGCTTATGGCGGTTCGGCCCGCGGGGGCAGCCGATGATAAGGTGGCGGCGATGAGCGCCTTTCTGCTCAACTCGGCCAACAAGAGCGCATCGAGCCTGGGGTGGTCAGGGCTTGGCTACGTCATGGTAAACCATCCGGACGGCTACCTGTTGGTGGCCGATGCGGGCAAGGCCACAATAACACTCTCAACCTCCCCCAGGGCCAAGCTGGGGCTTCTGCTTTACGATCTAAAAGCATCCGCCAAGCGGCTGAAGGAAAGGCTGGATGGCGACTGAGCAAAACGGCAGTCGTTGTAACCGTTGATATCCGCAGCAGATAAAGCCGTATGTTTAATTTTCCATACTCGCGTGTAAGAGGAGTGTTGCGGCTTTCCGGAAGCATTACCCTTCTGCTGGCGATAATTCTTGCCACCGGCTGCAAATCCAGGCCGCAGGATACCCAGGCAGCCGCGGACTCGTCCCATGTAGTTAAAAAAGTTACGCTGGACAGCCGGGTTGTAGCGCGTCTTGCGGTAAAGGGAATAGTTCCCGAGCACGTTCTTTTCCACGTTTCTTCCCCTGACTCAAGGTACGTGGCTGTGATACTCGATTCGGTGGTGCGTTTCGGGCCGGGTGATGAGATGTGGATAGATGAACTGCCATCCAACTGGTACGGTGTGCGTAATCGCACCATCCTCTATCTTTACGATCCTTCGGCAGATACCCTGCACGGGTTGGCCCAATGTGAGGAGGTTGTGAATTTCTATGATGCCGAAACTTTCAAGCCGGTTCAGCCCGAGCGCAAGGAGGACTTCAAAAAGGTTCTGTGGTCGCAGGATTCTAAGAGGTTGCTTCTGCTCAAGGATCGCACCTCAGATGCGCTAGCCGATCAGGATGCGTTGATCTTCACCCTTGGAGAGGACGAGCCGTCATTCCTCGACCTTTTCGGGGTGTGGCGACAGCTTATGAAGGCCTATCCCGGGGCCAGGGGTACGCAGGTTGAGATTATTTCCTGGGTGAGCGATTCCGCTATAAAGATTATCTTTTCGATCAGAGGGATGCCCACAGCTCCCCGGCATGAGTTTATCTTTGATGTCCGGACCGGCAAACCGGTATCCACAGGGAGATTTCGGCCACCTGAGCCTGCTTGACAATCCGCAAAAATTAATCTTATATAAATGCCTAGGTAGGAGGTCGATATGAAAAGGCTGAGCCTTATAATGCTAATGGGGGTGATACTTCTTTCGTGCCAGCGAGAGGAAGAGGGGGTTGAGTCAATACTCTATTCCCCTATGGAGAGAACAGCAGTATATCATCCAACCTTTGTATGGGAGTCTGTCGGAGATATGTACCATCTACAAGTTTCTGCGGATTCGTTATTTTCTTCTGCCGTGATCAACGAAGAGAACTTGACGGATACCGCCTTTACCCCGGAAGATACCCTCCAGGAAGCCCGCTATTACTGGCGTGTGAGAGCCAAGAAAGATACATGGGGAGAGTGGTCAAACGTAGGTAGCTTTTTCGTGGTGGTGTCTCCGCCTGGTCTTATCTTCCCCCCGGATGCCGATACCGTCAAGTTCCCCACCCTTGTCTGGAATGCGACCGAAGGTGCGGATAACTATCATCTCTACGTGTATCAGGGTGATATCGCCGCAGGTGTGAGTATCCTCGACACAATTCTTCCTGACACATCCTATACAATCACAGACACCCTCGATCCTGCCACTTACCGTTGGATGGTAGAAGTTGATGGAGTTTGGTCTGATACCTTCCGGTTCGTAACCTACACTCTGGCCGAGACGTTTTTCCCTGTTGGACCTGACTACATATGGGAGTATAAGGAGACATACTATTCATGGGGATGGTTCGGAGATTCGCGCGACACAACCTACTATTCAATTGAGGTTAAGGAGTTTATTTGGGAAGGAGATAGCCTTTACGTGGAGCTAAGTCGTCGCCATTATTTTACGGGCGATATCTATATCTACAGAAACGATACTGTCTTTTTCTATGATGATGGTCGTTTGATGAGCCTTAGCTTGATGCCTTACGATGGGGAGCCGATGTACGATCATGCCTTTGGTCAGGAGCGTCCAGATCTTCATGCTGATAAAAATACCGATAGTACGTTTATGTGGGGATGGGGTTGGGGGGAATTACCGTATCAAGATGGGTGGCGGTACGAGTATTGGCAAAAAGGTAAGGGTATGTATTTGTATGACGAAGGGGAAGATTGGCACCCAAATGATCCGGACGGAGACCCTCGTGTTGGTGCTTGGTCGCGCAGAAGAACTCTCATTAACCTCGACAAGGGGGATTAGAAGCGTCGAGTAGATCAGAAATTCAACCCACATACCTTGACATCGGTGATTTTCAGCATATCTTAAGGTAGATTGTCGGTGCAGTGTTAGGTTCAGACTAGGAGTATTTGTGAACGAGTACGTAGATAGACTTCAGGCAAAATTATCCGCCGAGAAATTAGGCCCGGTGGAGGTACGTGAGGGAATTTTAGAAAGCTACGTTGTTACCAATCAGAAAGCGCGCGGCGCCGGATTGAGTGAGATTGCGATTGATGCCGAGGACGCCGAGGTGCTGGAGCGTGTTAGTAAGATGATGCGAGACCTCTTAACCGAGCGCGGCGGCAAGTTTGACGCCCCCACTCTAAGCGAACTCCGCAGCGTGCGCCACACCATGGACCTTATGCTGCGCTTCAGCGAGTTTCCGCCCGAGATAACCGAACCTCACGATATGATTTGCGAGATACTTCTGGAAAGGGCGAGCGATGCCAGGGTAATAGAAGGCGTGGTGCAGCCCCAGCTCCTTGATGAGCCTGTGGAACCAATTGCGGAGCCGTTTGCAGTACCGCCTGTCGACGCGCCGCCTGTCCCTGAATCCATGCCGGCGACTGCCCCTTCTTCCTTTCCTTCCCTTCCTTCCTCCCCTCCCCCCCCTCAGTCGAGGCCGCACCGCTCCCCATTGCCGAAAGTCCCTTTGCCGCTTCTCTTTCCGCAAAGCTCTCGGCGGACATGTTGAGCCCTGAAGATACGCGTGATGGTATCATAGAGTGTTTTGTCGCGAGTTATCGCAAAACCTTGCCCGGCGGTCAGCCGTCGGCAACCTCGGAGGGAAGATTCGAGGCCCGCGTGAGACGGACAATGCGGGAGTTTTTCTCCTTATCGGGAGCCTCGTTCGACGAACCGGACATAGAGCTGTTTGAGAAGACAAAGATACACCTTGAAGATAAACTTGGTATCGCGGCGCTGTCACCGGTCGTGCTGACTGAACATAACAAGATATGCGCAGAGCTGATGGCCAAAGGCCGCAAGTTCTTTGAAAACATTGTGGCGGGAATCGCAGCTGCGGCTCCAGCGGTTACCGAACCTGCAGTGGTATCTGAAGAAGCCAGGCCCGAGGTTGTGCCCCCAGAAGCGCCTGTCCCTGAAATCCCAATTGAACCCGTACCGGTCGACTCACCCGAAACACCCCCACCCGTAACAGGTGCACCCGTAACACGTGAACCACAGCCGGAACCGGTTGCGCCGGGTTGGTTACAGGAGGCATCTCCCAAACAGGAAGTCCCGCCAACGCCCCCCTCGCCCTCCGCACCCTCCATTGAGGAACTCATTGCACGCCTGCGGGATGAGATACGTGAGGCGGTCAAACTGGAGGTTTAGCAATCGCTTTCTTCTGCTCCAGATCTTGAGGTGCTACTTCGGCGTCCTTCGGGTATAGCCGCCAAGGTTGGCGGACGCACCGTTTTCCTTGCATGGTTAGATCAGGTGAACCAGCCC
>JAUVJT010000100.1 GCA_030592225.1 Candidatus Stahliibacteriota bacterium
ACTCAGCTTAAAGAAGAGCTTTCTGCATATATTGATACCATGGAGGAACAGGTTGAGCGCACGAGTCGTGTGGTTACCGGTCTGCTTGAGTTTACCCAAACCAAACGTTCAGAGGTCAGACCGGCCGACGTTAATTCGATCCTGACAGAGGCGTTGGACTTGCTGTCCCAGCATCTTTCTTTAAGGAAGCTTTCGGTTTCTATCCACACCGATCTCGGTGCGGATTTATATCCTGCTCTGGTAGATTCCACAGCCCTGCAGCAGGTATTGGTTAACGTTATCCAGAACTCTTTTGAGGCCATGGGAGTGGGGGGCGAACTTGACGTTCGCACCGAGAATACAGATTCAGGCATGGTTCGTATTACGATAAGTGATAACGGTCCCGGAGTGCCGCCCGATCTTCGCGAGGAGATATTCGAGCCGCTTTTCACCACCAAAACCGACAGGAAAGGAACAGGTTTAGGGCTTGCTATCAGCGTTATGCTGCTGGAACGTTTCAGGGGCAGGATATATCTTGATGATGTCTCCAAAGAAGGAGCTAGTTTTGTTATCGAGGTTCCAATCCAGGAGGGGGGAACGGTGGAAGGCGAAAACAAGGAGGTTTAATGGATAAGAAAGCGCGTGTTCTTTTCGTGGATGATGAAAAAGATTTTGCCGATGCCATGTCGCAGGTGCTTCGGTTGCAAGGTCTTGAGGTCGAAACCACTTATTCCGGGACCCATGCCCTGCAGCAATACGTTCCCGGTGAGTTTGATCTGGTTATTACCGATTTGAGCATGCCGGGGATGGACGGTATTGAATTTATCCGCAAGGTACGGAAATTGCATCCAGCACAGCGTATCATTGTGATTACCGGTTTTCCGTCCCAGCGGTCCCAGGAACAGGCTTTGAAGCTGGGAACGCTGAATTACATTGCCAAACCGTTTAAGCCCAGGCGTTTTATAGAGCTGGTCGAGGACGCCTTGTGCAGCCATGAGACGGGTCTGCTTGGTGCGGTTAGACTCAGTCCGGCGGATTTGATTCAACTCTACAGCCTGATGGGTAAGACCATAGTGCTGGAGATTCATAATAGAAAAGACGATGTGACGGGCCGGATTTGTTTTGAAAAAGGACAGATCGTGCATGCAGAAACGGGCAGCCACCAGGGTAAGGAGGCATTTTACATAATATGTTCCTGGAAGTCGGGTATCTTCAGCACGGAGATTCCTCAAACCAACGTACCTTGTACGATTAACGAGGGGGTTGACGCTTTGCTTCTGGAAGGAGCTCACAGGCTGGACGAGGATTCCGGGAGTGAAGCCGAAAAGAAAAACAAGGATACGAACAGCAAGGAGTTTAAATGAAAGATACCAACATCCTTTTCGTCGACGACGAGAAACAATTTGCACTGGCCATGGCAAAGGTGCTGCGATTGCGGGGTTTTGGGGTTCAGACGGCTTTTTCAGGCAACGAAGCGCTTGATCGTTTCCAGACCGGAAGCTTTGACCTTGTGATTACCGATCTGAAGATGCCCGTTATGGATGGAATACAATTCATTCGCCACGTGCGCCAGATAAATCCTTCGCAGAAGATAATAGTTATAACCGCGTTTCCGACACAATGCGTACCCTGGAACCGCAGGCTTTCTTCCGATCAGAAGCAGATTGAACCAATAGGGACAATGAATTGTCTGGTAAAGCCATTTAGCTCCACACGTCTTATCGAGGCGGTGGAGAGATGTTTAGCCGAATCAGCTGCAGTCCCGGCGGAGGAATCACCGCAGGAAAGTCCGGATGCTTTACCGGAGACCCAGTCAATTAAAAAAGATACGGTGAGCCGGCAGGCAGATTCGGATTCTCCCGTAAAGGATTCTGATCTGTGGCTCGAGGCGGGACAGATTCTGGAAGATACCGCAAAGGCAATAGGGGACAGGGTTGCATGCGCCCTCGTTGGTCTGGACGGCGTTCTGGTCAGTGAGGTTAACCCTGTCGGTTTTCCCAGGGACTGCTATTCCGGCAGATTCGCTTCGCTCATGAAGATTCTGCAAGACACCCTTACCCACCTGGGGTGCGGCGCTCTTTCAGAGATTCTTTTTCACTCCGAGGAGATGTGGATACTGGTCAGGTTTATTGGAAAACTGAATTATTATCTTTGCATCGTTGCTGATTTGAAGATTGCGTCAGGCATGTTGCGGATGGTTGCAAACAAGACCGCGCAGAAACTCAACCAATTGGTATAATTCAGTTCCCTCTTGCACCCAAAGCGTCGCAGGCCGCGAACCCTTTAATATGACGGATGCCGCGCCGGTTACTATTGAAGACGGCAAAAACACAGCAGTACAGCAACGACTATCAGACCTGCGGCCCTCTCAGAGGCATTCATGGCTGCCAGCCGTGCATTAGCGTTTGAGCAGTTTCCAGCCCGCAGGCAAAAGCAGGGTCGCCGCGACTAATTTCACCACATCCCCCGTAATGAACGGGTAAAGACCCAAGGCAAGCACCCTGTTCCATCCGATAAACACAGCCAGTCTGGGTAGTCCAAAAAGATAGATAACAACGTTGCCCGCAAGCATGGCAAGGGCTACGGTAAATATTCTGCGATCCCAGCCTTGCTCCGCCAGATAACCGGCCACGTACGCGGCGGCCACGAATCCCATCAGATACCCGCCGGTAGGCCCCAGCAGACGCGCAAAGCCGACTCCGCCTCCGGCAAACAGGGGAATACCTGCAACCCCCAGTCCCAGATAGGTGATTACGCTTGCCGCTCCGCGTTTGCTGCCCAACAGCGTTCCTGCCAGAAGCACCATAAGGGTCTGACCGCTGATCGGCACCGGGGTGAAGGGGAGGGGAAGGTAGACCTGGGCTGATAAGGCAATGGCCAGGCTGGCTCCGGCAATCAGCAAAAAATTGTAAAGAGCCTTTGAAACACTGGAAACCGGGCTTAAAACGTCTGCGTAAACTGCAACTCTTGTCTGCATCAATTCCTCCTTAACAGAGTTATTGACCGCAACTATACTCAAACCGATGTTTCTGTCAAGCCGCTCCGTACCCCTCCGGGGTATTTTCACTATATCCAGGAACATGCTTCCTGGTTTTTAAGGACATAACACCCGTAACACACTTTTGGAATGCAACAAGCGTCTTGCTTCACCCCACAGATCTGCTGCGCAGCTCTGCGGGGACCCCGACGTTGTTGCTTAAAATTCGCAGGGTTTTTTAGAAATTCTTGATGAAACTTCGGCAACGACGCGGTCGTTGCAGTCCATATGGGCTGATTAAGGGGCCTGGAGGACGGACTCTCCAGTCCGTCAAATAGCCCCTTCCCCAAATGGGTTTATAATTTGCTTGCTCTAACTCGAAACTCGTGCATCTCGATTATTTTGCCTTTTTCATCTTCAGTTTTCCAGAAAATCCATCCATTTGTTTGGTGGAATTTTCTTCCATCCTTAGGTGGGCCGATAATGGTGTTTCTAGCATGGCCTCCCGCAAGGGAAAGGGATCGATAGCGTTGTCCTTGGAATACAATAATCCCATCCCTTTCGATAGATGCTTCGAGTCTTTTTCCACGATATGATGTGAAAATTTGACACGGCGGATGGAGTAACCCTTTCTCGATTAAGGTCTGAACAGAAATGTGGCCAAATCCTTTTTTAGATTTTTTCCCTTCACCTGTTTTTCTTGCCGATGGCACGCTTTGGGATTCAGGAAGTTCGATGTCAATTTTTGCAGTGGCCAAGTAGGTTCTTATTTGAGCAGGTTTAAGATTGGTTTTTTCTCTGATTGATGCGATTAAGGAATATGGGGGTGTTTTTAGCGTATCAATTAGCGCAGTTTTGAGGGCGGTTCTTGCAAAGTAGATGTCCCATTGAGAATTAAGGGTTCCTTTTGCAAGATTTTCTTTAGTCAGTAAAGATAAAACCCTTTCAGCTTTTGAAATGTCTTGTGTTATTGTGATTCCCTTGAACAGCTTCCTTTCCAGAGAAACTGGAGCATTGGATCGGTAGATATGATAGTCGTTACCATTAGTTAGAACACACCATTCTATCCCTGCGTTGTTAGCGTAGTTAACAGTTTGTTTCACCCACTTGACGTCATCCAGTGAATGTTTCAGGGCTTTGGCTTCAATAAAAAGACACGGTTCTTCATCCAGCAATAGCGCGTAATCAACGGGATTATATCGCTGACTAAGTTTGAATTCTCTTACTACTTCATCTATGTTAGTGGTGTTCCACCCAAGAGCAACCAGTAGAGGTTCGATTAATGTGGCTTTTGTGTTCGCTTCGCCAATAGGTTGGCCACGTTTCTTCAATTTGATTATATTCCCACGTAGATTGTTAAGCGTTTGGGTAAGAGAATCCATCAAAAGCCTCCTAGCTTGTTACCAATAATACTCGCTTGATGTAAAATGTCAATATGTCAAAGCAAAAGCGCCCTTGCAGGCAATTTCTTAGTGTGTTACGGGGGTGTCCACCTTTTGACCAACTTCTGACCATCTTTTGGGTAGCTTTTGACCATCTTTTGACCAGCTTAAATCTCGTGTTTTTAGACCAAAAAAAGCGCCCGTTCGGGCGCTTTAATCTATAATAAAAAGTGGAGGCGGCGGGAATCGAACCCGCGTCCGAAGTGGTCAACGGTCGAGGTGTTCGGCTAGAGATTGCCGAGACCCGGGCTTGGGTCGCTCATGAACTCCCAGTCCCCGTAACCATCTTCCACACGACCATAGGAGGTGTCCGGGAACTGGGCAGGATAGGTTAATGAATCCACAACCACCAGTCCTGAATCGGTATCCCGGTATAACCCGAGAAACTCGCCGTCGCCTGCCAACCGGAAGTTTGCGTGCATTTGTCCCTGGTCGGTGTCGTTGTCCGCCCATATGAATAGGAACCCATGGGAAGTGATGACAGTATCGGGAATTCGCCATTTGTCAATTTCTTCAGGGTCATCGGTCAGATAATACTTTTCAACCTTACCTTTATCGTCTACCATCTCTACTCGATTGTAAAGTTCAATCCAGTCGTCGGCTTCACCGCGTTCGTCCACTACGGTCGAGTCGTTGCGGGCCATAAACTCGTTCAAGCGCAGTTCCGGTTCTTCAGGCAGGGGCGAGCCTTGCGGGTTGCAAGCAAAAAGAAGCAGCCCCGGTATAATCAGCCAGCGGTATGCTTTCATTTTTCCTCCTAGAACCTTGCCTTGACGCCTGCAAACATACGTGGGGTTGGGCTTGAGTTCTGCTGGAGCGGGAAGGTAACATCCGCCTGCAAGCGCAAAGGCTTTTTGACCTTCCAGACGAGAGCCAGACTCAACTCTTGAATGGAGGGGTCAGGGTTTTCCGTTTCGTCAAACCATTCATATCTAACTGCGGGCTTGAGGTGATCGGCAAAGAAGGAGCCTTCCAGAACCACGGAAAAGGCCTGCATACGGGGTGCGATGAGCGCTTCGGCGTCGCAGGATATGGGGAAGTCGAGATGCAGGTCCGCGCCCCACAACAGGGAATCCGGCGCAAACAGTGTTTCACGCGAGGAGTAGCCAAATCCCACTTTATGTTTGTCAAAGGTAAAAACCACACGGCTTGCGCCCTGTGCCCGGTAATCCACTGGAGAAACGAACGCTCCGGTGTAGGGAATCATCTCGAAGTTTTTGCCCAGGGGAATCTTTCCTTTGAGCACAACCCCTACGTTGCGTCCCAGGAAGTTCTCGTTATCTGCCCAGCGGTTGCCGCAAGTATGCTGCATGAACGGCCGCTTGAAGTAAGGACCCAACTCCTCACGGCTCATAGGTATCTTCTGTCGGCCTGCTCTCAAAGACAGGAAATCGAACGGATCATAGCGCAGTTGGGCGGTCTTGAGATTTACCCCGTCTGCGAAGTCAACCTCAATCTCGGCCTCGGTCTTTACAGGAAGGTCGGCGACAACTTCTATGGCGGCGCGGTCTATTTCGAGACCTTGCAATCCGAAGATCGTGTCAATTTCATCTGCGTACACGATACCTAGCTTTCCGCCAACGTCCACCTCAATCTTGCTGAAAACAAGGATGGGGAGGAGGGCCAGGATCAACGTATTCATTCTTTTTTGCCCTTCAGACTTTCCCACTCAAAAGTCTTTATTTCGTTACCCAGCAGGCCTTTGGTCAACTCTTCCTCCCTGGTGCGGGCAGGGAGGGCGACTCTTGCTTGAATGCGGTATTTGCCCTGCTTTTCTTTCACCTTGCTTACGTGCAAAGCTCCATGCAGTTCCCCAACACGTTTCTGTAACCGGTGCATGGTTGCTTCCATGTCTGAGGAAGTAACGGTTAGTTCGTAATGCTTCATTTCGCCGCCCCAGCTTCCGCGCAGCCAGCGAGGAAGCACGTGCGGCAGTCTGAAGATCAGTTGCACAAACACAGCGGTAAGGACGGCCAGAAGATACAGCCCCGTGCCGCACGCCATGCCTACTCCCAAAGCGATGATGAGCGAGCTTGCCTCCTTTGGACTGCGCAGGCTGTAGCGGTAGCGCACGATGCTTGCAGCGCCCATGAGACCAAAGGCGCGGGCAAGCTGACTGCCTATTATCATCATCATGAGCGATGCGGCTACGGCAAGAATCATGTGAGCCTCAAGAATCGACGAGCGCTCAAGACGGCTCTCATCTCCGCGTAATGCAACAATGGCTCCAAGCAAGGCGGTCAGGAGCAGGGTCAGCACGATTCGTATTATGCCGAATTCTGAAGCCGGCACCGCTGAGGCTTGAGAGGGGAGGCCGAGGATGTTAGTTGTGTCAGGTTGTTGTATTTGGTTTAAGAACTCCATGACTGCAACGTCCACATTGTTCCAGAATGGCCTGGATAGAAGAAATACCAGTCCTATGACTGCTGTGAGTAAAAGAATCCAACGAACCAATCGGGTGAAGTTTTTCATAAACGTTCCTCTCCTATTTCAGTAATACAATTTTTGCGCTACCTATTGTTTCTCCCTTTACTTCAACGACTATAAAGTAGGGGGCTGCGGGTAAAGGACGGTCATAATCGTCTGTTCCCTTCCAGACAAAGGTATCGTATCGGGTGGAGTTTGTTTCCCGTATCACGTATCTTGCGCGTCGGCCGGTCAGGTCGTATATCTTGATGGAGTAACTTCCAGGTTCCGGTAATTTTACCCGGATGGATACTACTCCCATCATTGGATTGGGTGTAATTCTTACGTACGTTTCCTCTTCCTGAGGTGCATTCAGTTTACCTGGGGTAGTCAGGGACATTATCTTCCAGTTGTCTTCACCGTCCTGATAGCGACCGAACGAACTGCCCGGGGCGATGTAGACGTAGAATACTGCGTCCACCGGTTCGCCTGCGGCATCGAAGACCACCACCTCACCGCCTTTTCCAGAAAGATGGAGGAGCGCCCCATCTTTTTCATTAAGAAGTATTACTCCTTCAGGTTCCAGCACGGTATCAGGCAGTTCCCAGCGGCCGGGCTGTCCCAAATCAATATCATAATGAAAACCGGCAAGGTTTATTGAATTTTCTCCCGCATTTACCAACTCCACCCAGGAGTAAGGCTGTGCAGCAATCTCATTGATTTTTAACTGCACAGAACGTTGAGGCATGCTTTGTTCTATCCCCCCAGATAGGAGGTGAGTTCTTCTATCCAAAAGCCAATTCCTGAGATTCTCGTATTGTGCAGGGAAATAGGCAGTATCTTCTCCGTGGTGTTTCCAGACGTCGCACGCGCCGTCTATCTCTATAAGGTGGTATAAACTGTCCACTTCCCGCATAATGGTTTCTTCTGTGAAGTACAATGAAATGATCTGGTAGAATCGGTTACAATAAGCCATTTTGAATGACG
>JAUVJT010000006.1 GCA_030592225.1 Candidatus Stahliibacteriota bacterium
CCCATAGTTGCGTACTTGAGCGACTACAACCCTTTTATGAATACCTCTTGATCCCGCTTGAGACGGTGCTTAACCGTGCAGAAAGTCCTTAGTTCCGTTACTACTAAAGCCGGAATTCCCCAACACCCTTCTGTTGTATTTACTTGTTTGACTTGCTTGCTGTCCTCACCGGAAACACGCTCGTTAGCTCAAGTAGCACCCTTCAATTTACGCAAAGTCCATCCTTGTTCGATAAGTCACAGTAAAGTAGTATGATAACTCAGTTGTCCTTCAGGTTTGTTTTTATAAGTGCAGTTAATTCTTCACGTTACAAAACTAACAATGTGAGTTGAACGTTAGCTACTTTATAAACCTACGATTATTAACAACTTAACCTAATCGGTGTAATTCAAGGTTGATCTTCTGTACAGCGTGAAAGTTAAATGTGGAAATGCCTGTCCACGAACTACCTTGCCGGTTACTCCTTAACTGACTTAGGAATCCGGTAAGCTGCTAAGAGGAAAGAAGGGTGCGCACCAATCAGTAGGCTTTCGTTATAAGCCCCTCCGTTGTCGGTGTTCTTTCCTCAAGCCATAGGGCATACAGCCAACCCGCTTACTGCCTTACGCTAAGGCAAACTATGTTTGCACCGCTACGGCATTCCATCCCCACCCGACCGCCCTATTGTAGTAAGCAGCTCGCCGTAGGCTGTCCTCGGCCGTCGCAGACGGCCTCGCCCGCAAGCTGGGTTGTAAGTGTGTATGCTATCTCCCCCACTTACCCGCCCGGTTCTGCGTGTGCAAGGTGTGTCGCGTCCGTCATCCCCGACCCAGGGTGTTGCCATTATTATTAGAGACTAAGGTTGGCAAAACGTCCTGAAGAT
The DNA here is from genome assembly GCA_030592225.1 of Candidatus Stahliibacteriota bacterium. Classification (GTDB taxonomy): domain Bacteria; phylum Hydrothermota; class Tepidihabitantia; order B3-TA06; family B3-TA06; genus B3-TA06. The sequence continues at coordinate 863 of JAUVJT010000006.1, forward strand.
GCGGGCGTCGTCCTCTCGATACTGCACGCCCTGCGGCAGCCCTTCGGCTAGGGCGGTAGCCCCGGTTCGCGCTTGTAGGTTAGTGCTAAATTCCAGCACGCAACTACGGGTAAAAGGTTGACAAGCGTCTTGATGATAGTTAGAATCTCTTAACCATAGGAGGTTGCTTGAATCAGAATCCTGCGTGGGATAAATACTTCCAGAGTATAAAAGGGAAACATGGAACGGAGATGACTTACCGCACTCCTTTGGAAGAACTCCTTGAAGATATCAAGTCTGACGATAGAGTAAGAATTACCCACGAGCCTAAACGTGAAAAAGGATTCGGTGCTCCAGACTTCCAGGTAAAGAAAAGTGGCGCGATTATCGGATACATTGAAACAAAAAAATTAGGAGCCAGCCTTGATGAACTAAGGAAAACACCACAGATCAAGAAATATCTGAAACTCCACAATAACCTAATACTGACCAATTATAATGAATTCCTCCTAATCAAAAGCGATAAGGGAGATGTAGCTTCTCGTGTTACCCTTTTTTATGAACACCAGCTTGAGAAACCTCGCTCCAAGCTTGATGTCAATCGCGTTGAGGAACTCAAAGGCTTGTTTGAGAAATTCTTTCTTGCCGAGCCTGAGGAAATAGCGGGAGTAAGGTATTTAGCAACGGCCCTCGCTGATCGAGGGAAGGTCCTTAAAACCTATATTCTGGAAGAGCTAGAGAGTAAAGACAACGGCAACTTCTCTAAGTTCCTTAATGATTTGTACGCCGTATTCAAGGAAACGCTTATTAAAGACTTTAAAGAGAGGGAGTTTGCCGATGCTTACTCTCAAACTATTATCTACGGTTTGCTTTTGGCTTATTTAACGTCCGAGAAAGAAATTAACCTCAAACACGCATCAGCAGTAATACCTAACTACTTTGAGGTACTTCACGAGTTGTTTAAGATTTTCACCTTCCAGGATCGTCCGGGACACCTCACATGGATATTTGACGAAATCGTTGGAGTCATTAACCACATAGACACACGCGAGATTAAAAGGGAGTTATCGTTCTATAGTGGTCACTTGCCCTTGTACCCAGGCGAATTCGTGTGGGGGGATCACGATCCTTATTATCATTTCTACGAGCCATTCCTTCGTGAGTTCGATGCCATACAGAAACAAGAAAAGGGTGTATTCTATACACCAATACCAATTGTCAGTTTCATTGTGAAAGGCATTGAACAAATCTTAACTTCGTCGCGGTTCAACAAACAAGGTGCTTTCGCTAATTCCGATGTAACTACTCTTGACTTTGCTTGCGGAACCGGAACATTCCTCGCTTTCATATTCGAACGAGTCTTAGAGGAACTTAAATTTAACAACAGAGAAGGCGAGGTTCAAAAACATATTTCAGAACACCTTCTAAAAAAAGTTTTCGGCTTTGAATATCTGATAGCGCCATACGCAGTAGCCCACATGAAATTATCCCAGCTTCTCAAGGAAGCCGGTTACGAGTTCAAAGGAGGTGACAGAATCCAGGTTTATCTCACCGATACCTTGGATAGAACGAAGCATAAACCAATGCCGGTTTTTATGGCCCTCAACCACGAAGGCGAATCAGCCAACTACATAAAGGACAAGCGCAAGATTCTTGTGGTTACAGGAAATCCACCGTATAACAACCGCTCCAAGAATAAAAGCCTCTGGATGCTTGGTGGTAAAAAAGAGGTTAAGGGCAAGGTGCACGTCCACGAAGGTCTTCTGGATTCCTACAAGCCCGAAGGCGAAAAGAAACTCAACCTGAACGATGACTATATTCAGTTCATTCGCTACGCGCACTACAAAATGAGCCAGGTTGAAAAAGGCATAATAGGAATCATAACCAACAACTCCTATCTGAACGGCATAACACACCGCAAGATGCGGGCCGAATTGCTCAAGGAATTTGACGAGATTTACATCCTGAATCTTCACGGAAACGGCAACATCGGCGAGACAGCGCCCGACGGCGGAAAGGACGAAAACGTATTCCCAATTAAAAGTGTCGGGGTTGCGGTAGTATTCTTTGTAAAAACAGGTGAAAAGAAAGCAGATGATGACGGCAAGGTATTTTACTACGACTGCTAGGGCACACAAGCGTACAAGTTCAAGTTTCTGCGTAGCAGTGATTTTGGCTCAATTGAATGGAAGCAAGCCAACTTCCGCGAGTTTGATAAAGCTCTTGCCTCAACGCGTTGGGGGCAAAGGAGATTTCCCTATTTCAAATTCTTCGAACCTGCCCAAAAGAAAAGCATTAAGCTTATCAAAGAGTACGGCAATTCTTGGGGCATGGAGGAAATTTTTGCCACTATGGGAAGCGGGATTCAAACAGATAGAGATTCGTTAGTGGTTGATTTCGAGAAAACCAAATTAGAAGAAAAATTGAAAAAGGCCTTCTCTGGGGGTTACGATGGAGAATTCGAGAAGCAGCATCGTATTAAGAATTCCAGTAGTTATAATTTCAAAGACAGGTTGAGTGCCCAGAAGTTTGAGGAAGAAGCAATCAGGGAAGTCCATTATAGGCCTTTTGATTTGAGGAAGTTATATTACAAGATAGGGTTCACAAGCAGGCCGGCAGAAGATGTCATGTGTCATTTGCTTGACCTAGATAATATCGGATTAGTTTTTATGAGACAAGTTGTTCTCAATAAACCTCTCTCCCATTTTTATGTAGTGAAGTCTTTAATGGAAAGGAGAATTTTCACTAGCACGGAAGGGGCAACCTACATCGCATCGTTGTACCTTTACGAGGAAAAGCCTCCCGTCTTAGGGCATGAGTTTAAGAAGCCGACCAAGCGACCCAATTTCACAAAGGAGTTCATCGCTTTTATCAATAACTGCTATTCTTTCAAACCAACACCTGAGAAGATATTGGGCTACATTTATGCCTTGCTCAATTCACAGAAGTATAGAGACAGATACTTTGATTTGCTCACCATTGACTACCCACGAGTTCCCTTCACGAAGGATGAAAAAACATTTAAGAAACTCTCCGATTTGGGCTGGGATTTGATACAGCAACACTTGATGAATAAGCAATACTCCAAGAGAATATCAAGCTACCCCGTGAGCAGAAAAGAGAATTCAGACAAGGTTGAAAAGGTCGTTGTCGCGTTGAACAAAGATAAAAAGACGGTTCGCGTTAATATCAACAAAGACCAGTATTTTGACGGCATCCCAAAAGAGGTCTGGAACTTCTACATAGGGGGCTACAAAGTACTTGAGCAATGGTTGACGTATCGCAAGGATCGAGAGCTATCAAAGGATGAGTTGGCGCACTTCCATAATGTTGTGAACATAATCAGTGAAACAATTAAGCTGATGGCAAAGATTGACAAAGCCATACCCGCCTGGCCGATAGAGTAGGAAGTCCATCGTTTAGGTACACGTTGACACGCCTCTCCCACACGCTATACTAAAACCATGAAAAGCCACCCCGGAGGGACGATATGAAAACCTTTACCGCCTATGTGGAATGGGACGCAGAGACAAAGCTCTACGTTGGGGTATTCCCCGGCATCCCAGGCGCACACACACAGGGAGCCAGCCTTGACGAGCTTCACAAGAACCTGAAGGAGGTCTTAGAGCTATGCCTTGAGGAACACAAAGGAGCGGCCCAAGACTTCCCCAAGTTTGTAGGGCTTCAGCAGATTGAGGTGTCGGTGTGACGCGCCTGCCCATTGTCAACTTCAGGACAATGGAGAAGGTGCTTACGGGCATGGGGTTTGAGCAAGTAAGGCAGAAGGGCAGCCATGTGTTTTACCGTCATCCCGACGGCAGAACGACTACCTTGCCGAATCATCCTGGAAGAGACCAGACCTTGCCCGCCCGTTAATTCGGGAGATACTCAGAGAGATTGAACTGACGCCCGACGGGTTCAGAGAGCGGCTTGAGAAGTCATAGACGAATTGCACCACTTCCCTTACCTCAGCACTACCGCTTTTTTTGAAAGGCTTTTTATCCCTGCCACCACCCTTACGAAATACACTCCAACTGGAAGATTGTTATCAAATTCCGCCCTGCCTGAACCTTTGATTTCAATCTCTTCAATCAATTGGCCCGATGCGTCGTAGATTGATAGTACGCCCTGCTGGTTGTGGGGGAGGGTGTAGCGGATGGAGGTTCCTGTGACCTCAAGAGTGGGAAGAATGGAGGGCATACTCTCTAGTGCGCCTGTCCACTCGCCGGAGAAGTTCTGATTGAACTCACGGTGGGCCAGAGGTGAGTAGGTGTAGGATGATGGCAAGAACCCCCAGCCGGGCAGGTCAGGGGAGACCGTGTAGCTCCCGCCGTTGTAGACCTCTATCCCGTAGTAACCCCCGGTATCGGTGAAGACCTCGATTGTGGTGTCGCCTGACAGAACCACCCGGATATTCTCCATGGACGCGCCCACAGAGTCGGTCACTCTGCCTGTAATCATCAGAGGCTGGCGCACCTGCATAATAAGCATGTCCCAGTTTGCGCCGTTATGATGCGAACCGGCAAGGTAGATGTAGCCGTCGGAGTCGACTTCGATGCCCTCTATCTCCTGATCGCCCTCAAGGGTGTCTACCCACGACCACAGCATTCTGCCTGCCGAGTCGGTCTTGACCAGGGCCGCGTCCTTCTCTGCGCCTCTTACCTGCCAGCCTGCAAGGTAGCAGTCTGAAATATCATCCAGCTTAATGTCCCGGCAATACTCGTTATGCCCCAGGTCAAAGGCCTTGTGCTGGGGCCATATCAACGCGCCCGTGGTGTCCCATTTGAGAAGCAGGAAATCGCTGTTGCTGCCGGTAGTTGCCACGTCGCCCGATTGGAATAAATGCGGCGCATCGTTCATTTTAAAACCAAAGCCTTTGGTGGCGTTGTTATCGTATTCTTTCCACCATTCCAATTCACCATCTGGATCAAATTTCAATAGCGCACATGGAGTTTCTTGATCTGCCCCTAGATAGATATAACCAAGAGTATCATTTTGGATTCCACCAATTAAATTCAAACCATTGTCTCTGCCTACAGAAAGAACCTGTTGTCCTTCTTGATCATATCCATTAATGAACAAAAAATCATCTTGTGGAGTAAACCAGTATTGCCCCGCAGTGTATATCATATCATCCTTACTTGCGTGAATTGCAGTAGCTTTGATACTCTGTCTCGAACTAAAACGTTCCCATAAGAGAGAGCCAATCTTATCATATAAAATGGTATTAACCACATCTTCTCCATTGACCGCTATTGCTATTGCGCCTTCACTTGTAATTGTAACGTCAATACCAGATTCATCATTCCCATCGCCGTAAAATTTTGACCATAAAGAGTCTCCTGATTTGGACACGACAATCATCCATGAATCATAATCCGTACCGGAGTTGGACTCACCAACGATGACAATGTTGTTGGCAGAATCCAGGCATATCCCGTGTCCTTTGTCCGTATTACCCCCATCATAAACTTGCTGCCATGCTGTAAATGGAACTGCCCCCAGAATAACCACAAATAACCCTGCTATGCAACTCATTGCTTCTCCTTACAAGGCGAGGGCGAATGCCCCCGCCTCACTTTTCTTTAACCGCAAAGAATGTTACGTCGTTACTTCAGAACCACAATCTTATGCGTTTGTTTGTAATCCTCAGTCTCCATTTTAACGAAGTAGATGCCCGAAGCAACCCTTCGGCCTGCATTGTCAATGCCCGGCCACTGCTCACTGTATCTGCCAGGATTCACCTTGCCATTCACCACGGTCTTCACCAGGCGGCCCGATACGTCGTATATCCCTATCTTCACGTGTATCATGTAGGGAACGGAATAGTTGATAAGGGCATTTCGACTCAAAGGTTCTATCTGTTCTATAACGATGCCGAACTCCAGAGGTTCTTCTTCCACACCTGACTGAGGCGAACCAGGCGGATTAATAGGGATGTAGTAGCCACGGGACTGGAAAACGAAGTCTCGAACAGGATAAGTGGTGCTGGTGTCTATCTTGTCAAAACGAAGAGAAATTTGCTGGCCTTCAAGCAAAGTTACGTTAAAGGTGTCCGTATTAAAAAGGTATCCGGTTGCATCAGAAGATTGCCCATCGGCCTTGTATTTCACCGCCGAATCCAGCACGGCTTCGGTAAGTGACCAGCCGGTGGATTCCAGTTTGACCAGGGCGATGCGGTCTATGAAGCAGGTGTCGGAACCCTCGCAGTAGACGCGGAATGTAAGGCTATCTGCGGACGATACATCAACCATCCATTGCGAGTGGGTCAGGCGGCCATACCCGACGCCAAGTGAATCCCAGCCCCCGCCGCCACCAGGTTTCTTGGGCACCGAGCAGTAGTTCTTGGGTGGGAGAGCGGCCTCTGAATGATCGCCCAGGCTCATAAGAAGCCCGGCGTTGCTCCACCCCGGATCGTCAAACTTAACAGTAAGATAGGAACCGGTAGCGCCTCGATAACTCAAAGTGTCTTCCCAGGAAACCTCTTCCAGCCGGTCGTTGCTCTGATTATCAACACAGCTTGTGGGAGCAATCCTGTCGGAATAGACGTAAGTGGAATCATCGGCAGAGGTGGCCACTTCGGTATTCTCGGGATGATCCACCACCCACAGCTTGACCTGATCGAGGTAGCTAATCTCATCGTCATTCTCAGCCACAGCCATGTAATAGTGGTCGGGTTCATCGTTGAGAACGTCCAGCTTGAGCAGGTCTTCGCCTATCACCTGCTGGAAATGCTCGGAATGCGGCAGGATGGTGTTGTTTTCCATGAACACGTGCCCGGGCGAGACGCTGGTATCTTCATAGTAAAACGAGTAAAGGGCAGGACAGCCATCCTTGTTCTGATAGTATATGGTTTTCTGGTTCGATTTCGTGCCCGGACCTTCGACGCCTGGAGGCCACGTAATTTCGTCACCGTCAGGATGTTCTCCAACCTCAATGAATTGCACGATGGAATCAAGCATTACCCGCCAGATGTCGTTTTTCTTAGCTCCTGGTAATTGCCCTACTGCCCGATGCCAGTTCAGTTTGCTGAAATCCCAGCGTTCCCATAATTGCATATAGGTGAGCGTAGGGGGTATGTAGTTTTTCCACTCCCATGTCAGAAAAGCATATCCCCAATCGGAACCGCCACCACCACCGGGATCTGAAAACATCTGCATGTATCCAGAAGCGCCCTTGGCCTCTCGCCATTCACCTGTTAAGCCTAATTTGGGCTTATCGCCGTATGGTACGAGTTTGAACAATTTTCCTTGGCCAGCTTCGTAATTCCTTGTAAAGATGTAGCAATTGGTGCTTTGGTCAAGAGAACAAGTTGTGGTAGCCCCGTTCGCCATATTGATTACACGGAGTTTGTTTTTTCCCAAGTATTTGATGTATACCGTAATTGTTTTGTTCTCCTGTTCACGATTGACTACCATGAGGTATTTGGTTGGAGACCACGCATTAAAGAAACCCAGATCAACGTATTGTGCGCCGGTAACGTTCCAGACATAGACGTTTTCGTATTCATAAGGAGGTGGATCTTGATGCACCGAAATCGCGTAGCCCCAGGAAATCTGCGCAAGCGTGTCGCCGATTTGTTTTACCTCATCAATCACATCGTAAAGATTCATCCAGTAGTTGGCATTGGTATTAAAATAGCTGTCCGGCCAATCCTCTTCACTCAATCCAAATTCTTGCCTGAATTCACTTGGGTCTTCAACGTAAGGTCTTTGTTGACTGTTTGGTTTATTCCCCTCAATAACACCCACAGCTCCGTCTATGCTATCTTCTGGATATATTGCTTGCCCGACTCTATAGCTGTAGTATCCTAACCAGGCGTTACCATGCGCAAGGGCAACCCAGCTTGCCGCGCGAAGCTCCGAAAAAGTTGGGGCATCGCTATATTGCCATCCACACTGAAGAAGAATCATAAGTGCCTTATTCTTGGACTTCATGGTTGAAGCATAAGTTTCACAACCGTTAACTAAGCCATCAAGTGCATCTTGAGTAGCCACACCAGCCTGAAAACCATATGATCCAGGTCCGCCTACATCAAGGTTAGGCATCCAGGAAAGTATCGTTGACAAGTAGTAAGGTGGATAATTCAGGCTTCCCCAAAAATAGGTATAGTGACGACCGGGGTTACTTGAGGGATAGTTTAAACAAGGATCATGTGATGCAAGAGAATCATGCAGTCTCTCAAAACCATCAGCAGCGAATCTGGTTGAGATACCACTAAAGTAGCCGGAGTCACCATCCATTATTCGGTACATTGCAAAACCTTCGTCGTTAGCATGGTACTTGGCCATCGAATCAGCATACATACCTGCCAATTTATCCCAAAGAGCCAAACTGTCAGCGCATGCCCACCAGTCCACGTAACGTCCAATCAAACCGCTTCCAACACTATACCACCACCAACCTCCGTAACCTCCCGAATCCACAACATTTATTCCGTATTGGGGATTAAACGAGGAATAAGGATCGTATTGATTGTTGCACCACTGATTAAATGGTAGCCTGAGGCTATAGGTGTTGATGTCTATCCCTATCTTCTCATACGGTAGTAGTTTTTGTTCATCGTCTACCGACCATACGTCTGGTCCCAGGTGGGTGCAAACCTTGAAGCTTTTCAGGGGGTTAGCAAAAAGGCTCCCACTGAAAAGCACTAATACGCTGAGGATTAATGCTACTTTCTTCATCATCCACCTCCTTAGAAGCTGATTTTTTCGGCGTGGATATTCCAATCTCCGCCGGATTTGTCGCTCCATGTAACCACAGTGCCGGAGCCGGTCGAAACGGCATCGAAAGACCACGCATTGGCATCGTTACCTACCGATTGTGGTGTGGTAAAACTACCGCTGCTGGATACTTTGCTGACGTAAACCCGGCAGTCTGTTGCCGGATCTAAACTCATCTGGAAGCTCTGCCATACCACTGCGGCATTGGCATTGTTATCAAGCCCAACAATCTGTGGAGTGCTATTGTAGCCATAGGCACAACCAAGGTAGCTTGGATACGCCATCCATACCTCATTGCCACTGGAATTAATCTTGGCAACGTAGACTTCGCTATCGTTATTCCTGCTACCATTACCTGCATTCCATGTTCCATGGTTCCAAGCAACGTAGGCGCCGCCGTCCGAGCTGGCTACAACTACCGGCGATCCCAGGCAGGAATAACACTCCTTGTTAAATAAGGGCCGCTGGTAGTGCGTTCCCGAGTAGTTATAGCTATCCAACTCCTGGCGAGAACCTATGGGACCGCTATCCGGAACCCGTCGAACGTAGATATTTTCTGAAACCGTTGTTCTCGATGGAACGGGATCATCTTCAAAGTAACTATACTGATGCTTCATGCCCACTACCGTATAGTTACTACCGCGAGCTATGTTTAGTCCCGTCCAGTTATAACTGTAAAGAGGATTGTAGTAAGAATAATTAGTAGTATCCACACCCACTATCGTGTGTGGGTTTCCGTTTGAAGTTACACCACCGAGACGAATCCACCAAACGCCTTTTGCACCGTTCCACCTTACCGCATCAGGGTCAGGCTCCACCCACGCTATCTTCGCCCCGCCGTTCCCATCCGCACAGATGCGGGGCAGGGTGATGGAGTTTGTTGTCGGGTCAATAATCTCTTCTGTCCATCCTCCTGACCCTGTGGAGGGAATTTTCCGAGCTTTGAGAGTGTACTGTACCGGGTCTCCACTTTTTTCTACCCACACGAATATTGCACCACCATCAGTAGTTTCGCACATCTCGGGCGGCGTGTAAACGTAGGGGTTGGCCGGGTGAACGTAGAGTTCATCCATCGTGGTTGACCATTGATCGTCGAAGGCGCCAGTTGAAGTAATACGCCGTGCGTAGATCTTTATTTTTTTGTGATCTATCCATGCTACGATAGCACCTTTGTCTGTTCCTTTAACGGATGGAATAATCTCTGCGTGTAAACGATGGCCTGCACGTCCATCTGTAGGAACAGAGAGACAGCGATCCGTTCCCGTGGGTGTAAAATTGGAACCAGAGTAACCCGCTGAACGTGAATAGACTTCACATTCGTGATGAGGGCTTTCATGATTACTTACCCACGTGAACAGATAATTGCCTCCGTTGGTGTAGGCAACTTTAGGGAATAGCTGAAGATTAGTTGAGTTGCTGTTAATCGGTGTCTGGGACACAAGAATACTTGCCAAGCAGAGTATTCCTAAGATTACTAGAGCATTTTGTCCTTTCATGTCTTCCTCCTTACTTTATTAGAATGATTTTCTCAGTCGCGGCTTTTCCTGAAGCAGCGACTCTAACGAAGTAGACACCGGTTGGAACCTGATGTCCAGCGTTATTAACGCCATTCCAGTTAATCTCGTAGATGCCTCCGCTGAGATTCTGTCTTTCCAAGATGCGGACAAGCCGACCGGTAGCGTCGTATACCGCCGCATTAACGAATGCATTCTGTTCCAGAGAAAATCGCAAATGGACTGAACCATTAACGATATTGCCACTGCATAACTCTAGATGAAGAGGTGATAGAGTAAGGTATTGGTTTTCCTCAATTCCTGAGATATTGCCGAGTGAATCCAGGTAGGCGGCATATATATCTCCTGTCTGCCATGCTACTATCGCCCCTTTGTCATAGGTTGCTATCGCGTGAGGGTTGTTCCCTTCAGTTCCGGCTACTATGACCACTTCAGACCAGAGAGTATTGCCGGATGTATCAATCCGTTGGGAAAGAACTCCTTGTTGTTCATACCAACCTAGTTCATCATACATGTCCCGCCAGACAATAATCCCATCTTCTGTAAGAGAGGGAACCATCCCCTCCCCACGCGAATCGCCAGCATTCGCGTTCCATATTTCTTTTCCTGTATCACCGCAAACCGCTTTACCATCAAGTGTCAGGCGATTGATAAAGAGTCTTTGCGGGTTTTCTTCTCCTTCGCCAATATAGATACCATCCTCACCAATACCCGAACATCTTAATATCCTATTGTTGCCCCCTATTACTCCAGTTGTATCCCAAAGAACAATCCCGTCTGAATCAAGGTGCTGAAATCGGCAGGTTGTCTCAATCCAATATAAAAAAAACACACCTCCATTCATGTCAGGATAAGCCCAACGTCTAGTTTTCCAAAGCCCCCCTTGGGTTATGAATTTGCCATCATTACCCCAAAGTAGATTCCCAAGAGAATCAACTCGCTGAGCATAGATACTTCCCGGTGGGAATTCACCAAGGCTGTTCCAGTAAACAACAAGCGCACCACCATTCGCATCATGAACGATGTTCTGGCTATGCGAAGAGTTACTTGGCAAAACACTCAATGGTAATCCATCTGTGGGCCACATAAGATTTCCCGAAGCGTCTATTCTTTGTATGTAGAGATCACTTTGTTCAATTTGCCGTTGATCTTCCCATACAACAATTGCACCAATACCGCTGATGCAAAGCTGCGGATAGTTTTTCCCTCCTTCCGCCGTGCACACCGCCACACCGTTATCGCCGAATAGGCGTTGGCCTGTGGGAGAGAGCTTCTGCACGTAGATATCCTCGTTGCCCTCAAGCGCTACCCAGTAGTTGCCGTCATCATCAAGGAACATATCCGGATTCTGGGTGGAAAGCCCAGCCGTGGCAATTATCGGCACGCCGTCAGCGTCCCATTTCAGATTGCCTTCCGAGTCTATTACCTGTATGTAGTTCCAGTCGGTCTCGGCATCTCTCCAGATGACCGCTGCTCCGCCTTCACCGTCGGAGATAACCACGTCAATTTCCTGATCCCCCGGCCCAACGTAGATAGGTGTCGGGTTCTGCCATGTGGCCAGCAGAGGCAGAGTAAGGATCGTTAAAAGCAAAACTATTCTTTTCATGATTGCCTCCTAGTTACGTTAAATTTTTCAGGAGTTGCCCGTTCCTCTATATAGATACCTACCTTATTCCCTGCCTCGAAAGTGCAATGATTACTAAAGAGAAAAACGAGAATACCCATACATATCTCCTATCCAAATATACGCCATTTCCAAACCTTGTCAAGCCCTAAGTAACTTTACTGGTTCACGTATGCTATCGCCGGTAGTATTTATACTACCCTTTTCCGTTAAGAAAAGGCTTGTTCGATCATATGGGTTCCACAAGGCAGTAGGATGCTATACTCTTGACCAGGCGGAGCGGCGGTGATAATTCCGAGTCAATCAACACTGCACCAGAATTGCATCACTTTTTACGTTCGCCTGAATAATTATCCTACCAAATTACTAGGCGAATTGTGCCAAAATTGTGCCAACTTTTTGTCACACTCAGTGGAATCAATGGAAATCATGGACTACATGGAAAAGATAGCATTATCCCCTGAAGCCAATAAACACGTTGGTTTGCGCTTATGTCGATTTACTTTGATACTTACAGGAAAAGATACAAAAAACTTAAGAACGGATTAAGAATCCGCAGTTCGTCCTGAAGTGGTGAATAAAATCAGGTCTTGCGAATCTTGGACTGTTGTATCGTCAATCCTCTATTTTTAGAACCATCATAGTGATATTCGGCTGATCGTTGTGATTGTCGGAAAAAGTGTATTGATTCGTGACACCCTACGATTTTTCGATTTCGCCCCGTTCAACTTAAGGCGGGTAAGTACGTAACTTAAGATTCAGGGGCAGACATGGTCCCTAAATTGCTAGTAATCAGATAATCGAAGTAGTACGGACAATGTTTTGTGTAAACTGGTTGTATTCCTTAAGGAAGCAATGAGGTATGAAATGGAAATCTTTTTAGCGCTCTGCATTTTTGGATAATTCAGGAACGGCTATGACAAATGCGGCTCAATTGAAAACCCAATCCCGGAAGACGTACCGTCCTAAAATCTCTCGTATCCTTTGCGTGGACGACGATGCCTCGGTCTGTGAAACGATGAGCTTGATTCTGCGTTTGCACGGCTACGAGACTCATAGCGCAACTTCAGGAATTTTTGCGCTTCAGGCATTGCGGGATAGCGATTTCGACCTGGTGATCACCGATCTCAGCATGCCTGGAATGGACGGGATCGAATTCATTCGACGGCTGCGCAAGCTTAAGCCCAGCCAGCGGATAATAGTGGTTACCGGGTTCCCATCCGTACGCACCGAAGGTCAGGCGTTCAAGCTGGGCACCCTCAATTACATAGCAAAGCCCGTTTCAAGCACCCGTCTTCTTGAGGTGGTGGAAGAGTGCCTCAAGGATGAGGAGGAAGGGCTTATCGGTTCCCTTCAGCTTAGCTTTGAGGAGTTAATCCAGTTGTATGGTTTTGGGCAGAAAACCGGCGTTCTTGAGATTCACTGTGAGAATGCTGTGGGATACATCTATATGAAGCGCGGGAATCCTGTTCATGCCGCAGCGGGTGAGCTTAAGGGTGAGGATGCGTTCTTTGAGATTCTTTCATGGAAAACAGGGATATTCGTTGTCGAAGGCTACAATAGCAACGGGGTTCCTCATACCATAACCAGGTGCGTGGAATCGTTGCTTTTGGAAGGGGCAAAAAGAAGAGATGAATGCAGGCATTTCGGTATTTCTTGCAGAATTTAGAAAGGCCGGAAGGAGTTGAAAAGGGCAACTTAATAAGTATTATTGTTGTAAGGTTTATCTGGGGTTTGATGTTTCTAATAAAGAAGACTTTACAATCAAAGGATCAGGTTATGAGTGGATTAGTTCTATCGAACGAAAGTGAAAAAGAGAACCGCCGGTTTTGGACTCGCAGGGTTCGCAACGTCTTCGGCGATTTTCCCGCAGCCGCTTGCGGTCATTTGGTGCGTCTTTCGACAGACATCCCCCAATCAAGGCAATTACCGTTCATCTCGATTACAGAAAGGATTCATGGGGAACGATAAGATTAAAAGTCTTGAGAAGAAATTGAAGGCGCTTCGTTCCAAGCCTGACCAAGGAGCTTCGGGCAGAAAAAAGGTTGGAGCGTTGAACGATTTGGCTTACGCGCTTTACCGGTCCGAGCCTGAAAAAGCAGAAACCTACGGCAGCCAGGCACTTGCCCTGGCTGAAAAACTTGGGTTCAAGAAGGGGATTGCCGAGAGTCACGGTATTCTGGGAACTTCTTTCTGGGTAAGAGGCAACTATGATAAAGCGCTGGAATGTTATACCGAGTCTTTGAATATCTGTGAACAGACCGGGAACAGAAAAGGCGTCGCCAGTTGCTACATCAATATCGGACTGATTCATAAGACGCGGAGCGATTACGAACGGGCGCTGGAATATCACCTCAAAGCCCTGAAAATTAAGGAAGAGATTGAGGATAAGCCAGGCACTGCAAAGTGTTACAACAACATCGGGATTATCTATGATGAACGTGGCGATTACGATCATGCCCTGGAGTATTATCTTGCGGCCTTGAAGATATTTGAGGAAATAGGGGATAGGCAAGGCGTCGCATTTTCATACAATAATATCGGAGTCGTTTATGAGACGCGCGGCGATTACGATCAGGCACTGGCGTATCATCTCAAGTCCCTGAAGATCAAGGAAGAGATAGGCGACAAAAAGGGCGTCGCAGATTCCTACACCAACATTGGAACCTTCTACGAGGAGCGAGGGGAATTCGAGCAGGCGTTGGAATATTGCCTGAATGCCCTGGAGATATTTGAAGAAATCGGGGACAAGAGGGAAACCGCCGATTTGTGCAACAGCATCGGAGGACTCCATACCCGGCTAAAACGCTACGATATGGCGCTCAGCTATCTGCAAAAAGGCCTGCAAATAGCCCGTGAAATAGGAGCAAAGCGGTGGGAAATGGCTTCCTGCGAATACCTCTCCCGGTTGTACGAGGCGCAGGGTGACTTTGAGGAATCTCTCACTTACTCCCAAAGATGCAGTGCGCTCAAAGAGAAAATCTTCAGTGAAGAAAGTGCTGCAAAAATAGCACAGATGCAGGTCAAGTACGAAACCGAGCGCAAGGAGCGAGAAGCGGAAATTTATCGCCTCAAGAGCATCGAACTCGAGCGGGAGATGAACGAACGCAAGCAGGTTGAGAAGGAGCTGCGGGAGTCAGAGGAAAAGTACCGGAATATCTTCGAGCATTCTCCAGCCGGTATCGTTATCCATCAGGGAAAGAAGGTGTTATTCGTTAACCCAGCGATGGTTCAGATGCTGGGATACGAATCTGCCGATGAAGTCGTTAGAAGACCAATTCTGGAGTTTATCCATCCTGATTATCATGAATTCGCTCAAAAGAATTCAAAGCTTGTGTTGTCAAGAAAAGGGAAGTTAGGAAAACTTAGCGAGACAAAGTTGATATGCAAAGACGGTTCGCCCCTGGATGTTACCGAGATCGCCCAATCCATTACTTACAACGGAAAACCGGCAATTCAAGCTTACATATTGAATAACACCGAACGCAAGCAGGCCGAGGAGGCGCTGCGCAAATCACGCGACGAGTTGGAAAAACGGGTGAAGGAACGGACGGCTGAACTGGAAGCCGCCTATGACAAGTTGTTGGAAGAGATTTTTGAACGCAACCTGACCGAGGAGAATCTACGGGGCAGCGAAAAAAAACATCGTCTCCTCCTTGAGAGTATTCAGTCACCGGTTCTGGCGCTGACCTGGGATATGCGGATTTTTTACTGCAACCAGAGTTATGCCGATTTTGCGGCGCTCCCGGTTTCTGAATTGGAGGAGAAGAATATGACGGAGTTGTTCCCCGAATTCGAGCATACCCGCTTTTACCAGGTCTATCAGGAGGTCATCGAAACCGGTAAGTCCAAAGAAATTGAGGGGCGGATTGGGGATTCATACGTACAGGCTTTCATATATCCAATGCCCTGGGGTATCCTTGAGATTACTGTCGACATCACCGAGCGTAAATTGGCCGTGGGGGCGCTGCAGGAGTCACAGGAGCGCTATCGCGCCGTTTCTGAACTTATCTCCGATTTCGCTTATTCTATCCGCGTGGAGCCGGATGCCGGACTTGTGCTCGAATGGGCTACGGAGGCATTCACCCGTCTTACCGGACTTCCGTCAAAGGGATTGAATTTACCCGGCGATTTATTGAACATCGTTCATCCTGACGATAAGGCCGTTTTTTCCCAGGACTTTGATACTCTTCTTTCCGGGCGAACGAAGGTTCGGGAATACCGCATCTTTACCGGGAACGGCGAGGTGCGTTATTTGCTTGATTTCGCTCATCCGGTGATAGATCCGGCACAGGGTTGTGTCAAACGTATCTACGGCGCGGCACAGGACATCACCGAGCGCAAGCTGGCCTCCGAGGCGCTGCGGGCAAGCGAAGCGAAGTTCCGCAATCTATATGAAACCGCTCTTATCGGGCTGTTTCGTACGTCTGTTGAAGATGGGGAAGTGTTGGCAGCCAATCAGACTACCGCAGAGATGTTTGGTTATACCTCTATTGAGGAGTTCATACACGAGTTTAAGGCAAGTAAACATTATCTAGACATTCATAGGCGCGAGGAGCTTTTTGTCCTGCTGAAGCGTGACGGTCGGGTGGACAACTTTGAGATTGAGGCAACTCACAGGGACGGATCAACATTCTGGGTAGCGGTTAATGAACAGGTATTCCCTGAGCATGGTTATACGGAAGGCACCATGATTGATATCACCGAGCGCAAGCTGACCGAGAAGGCGCTGCGCGAGTCGGAGGAACGCTACCGAACACTGGTAGAGACGGCAAAAGATATCATCTTGATTCACGATCTTCAAGACCAATTGATATACGTAAATACATCGGGATTGAAGATTAGCGGATACAGCAAGGAAGAGGTGAAAAAGATGCACATCACTGATTTCATACCCGCTGATCAACTTCAGGCATTGAAAGAACGTCGAGAAAAACGTCTCGCCGGAGACACCGGGGTCCATCTCTACGCAACGGAATTTGTCAATAAGGCCGGACGTCTTATTCCGGTGGAAGTGAGTTCCTCGCTGCTTTTAAAAGACGGTAAGCCGTGGGCAACGTTTCTTATCGCCCGCGACATCACCGAGCGTAAGCGGGCTGAGGATACAATCAAAGCGTCACTGGCAGAAAAGGAGATTCTCTTAAAGGAAATTCATCATCGGGTCAAGAATAACCTGCAGATAATCTCCAGTTTGTTAAAACTGCAGGTAAAACACATCGACGATCCCGAAGCCGTAGAGTCACTGAGACAAAGCAGGGACAGAATAAAATCCATCGCCCTGATACACGAGAAGTTGTATCGGTCAAAGGATCTGGCCAGGGTTGATTTCCCCGAGTACGTAAGGGATCTGGTCGCTTCCCTGTTCCGTTCCTATGAAATGAGTTCGAGGAACGTCAAGCTTCGAGTCAACGTTGGTGATGTCCGCATGAATATCGACAGGGCGATTCCATGCGCGCTTATCATTAATGAGTTGGTGGCGAACTCGCTGGAACATGCGTTTCCGAAAGGCAAAAAGGGCGAGATTTGTGTGGAACTTGTTGCTGAATGTGATGAAATGCTCAAACTCACGGTGGCCGATAACGGCATTGGTCTGCCTGAAGGGCTTGATCCGATGGCCGCCGAAACGTTGGGGCTGGAGCTGGTAGAAACCCTTGTCGCTCAACTGGGAGGCCAGGTTGTTTGCGAGGACAGGGCGGGGACGACCTTTACCGTCACCTTCCCCGCAGATAAGTCAGGTTCCAGGGAGGTTTCGTAATGCCGAAGGTTAAGATACTGATTGTTGAAGACGAGAAAATCGTGGCAAAGGATATAAAGGACAGCCTGAACAGCCTGGGCTACGCCGTCTGTGCCATGATCTCCTCCGGCGAGGAGGCCGTTGAGAAAATCGAGGAACTCAAGCCGGATCTGGTGTTGATGGACATCATGCTTGAGGGAGAGATGAACGGCATCCAGACCGCTGAGATTATCAGAAAGAGATTTCATCTGCCCGTGGTCTATCTTACCGCGTATGCCGACCAGGCCACGCTGGAGCGCGCAAAGATATCCGAACCCTTCGGGTACATAGTTAAGCCATTTGAGGACAGGGACCTGCAGGTTGCCGTACAGATGGCGCTCTATAAGCACCGCATGGAAAGAGCGCTGAAGGCAAGCGAGGAGAAGTTCAGGAACGTCTTTGAGAACTCAACGATAGGGATTTATCGAACCACCCCGGACGGTCGGATACTCATGGCGAATCCTGCACTTGTGCATATGCTTGGGTATTCGTCCTTTGAGAAACTTGCGGAGCGCAATCTGGAAAAGAAGAGGTATGATCCCCAGTACCCGCGCACGGTCTTTAAGGAGTGCCTTGAAAGCGAAGGGAAGATTATCGGACAGGAATCTGTCTGGGTAAGGCAGGACGGCAGCACCCTCTATGTCCGCGAGAGCGCCAGACTCGTCAGGGACGATGTCGGTAATATCCTGTATTACGAAGGCACGATGGAAGACATCACCGAGCGTAAACTGGCAGAGGAAGCGTTAAGAGAATCGGAAGAACGCTATCGAACGATATTTGAGCTTTCCCCGGAGGCCGTCGTATACCTGGATACCCGAGGGACGGTGCTGGCCGCCAACAAAAGGATATACGACTGGCTCGGGTACGACTCCGAAGAGGTGATAGGTGTGAATGGCGCCGAACTGCCGTTCCTTACCGAAGAGAGTAAACGAACCATCGGTAAGAATTTCGTTCGCAGGATTAAGGGCGAGGATGTTGCTCCCTACGAGATAGACTGCATCGCCAAGGATGGTACAAAGGAAGTCGGCAGGGTACGTGCCAACCCGGTACTGGATGCAGAAGGAAAGGTGGTTGCAGACCTCGTATTGATAGCCAACGTCACCGAGATGTGGCAGGTACAGGAGGCGCTCGAGAGGAAGCTTGCATACGAGCAGGCACTGGCCTACAGCTCACAGGTACTGCTTGAGATTGACAACCTGGACCACGCGATGATAAGTGCGGCAGAAGAGCTTCTTCTCGTGATCGGCGTCAGCCGCGTTTGTATCTTCAAGAACTTTGAGGACCCGGCGGACGGGACGTGCATGTGTCTTATCCACGAAGCGATAGCAGAGGGGTTTGAGTCCAGGCTGAACGAGCGGCCGCTTAAGCATCTTCCCTACAGTCAAATCAGCGAGCGGCTCCTGGATAACCTGCTCATATCCGACGCTTGCGGAGGGATAGTAAGCGAAATGCCGGAAGCCGAGCGTAAGTTCCTGGAATCGCAGGGAATTCGGTCAATCCTGAGGATACCGGTACGCGCAGGAAGCGATCTCTGGGGGTTCTTGGCCCTGCATGACTGCGCGGACGAGCGTGTCTGGGGACAAGAGGATATCGGCCTTTTGCAGACGGTTGCTTCGATGCTGGGAAACACGATTGAACACAGGCGGGCGGACGAGGCGGTTCGGGGATCGGAGGAAAAACTCCGGGCAGTGGTAGAAACCGCAAACCAGGCTGTTATTTCCGCCGACCAGCGCGGGCGAATAATTAGCTGGAACCAGGCGGCAGAGAAGATATACGGCTATACCGAGGAGGAGATGCTTGGCAAATCGCCTACACTAATGATGCCGGAGCGCTTTCGCGAGGGTTTCGCAAAGGGGATAGGTCGGGCGGCTGCAAGCGGTAAGTTGAATATATCCGGACACATGATGGAGTTGGTTGGTCTGCGAAAAGACGGCGCCGAATTCCCGGTGGAGATTTCCCATGCAATCTGGAAAATGGGCGGGGAAACCTTCTTTACAACCGTCATATCAGATATCACCGAACGCAAGAAGGTCGAGCAAACTCTGCGGGAAAACGAGGAGAAGTATCACACCCTGTTCGAGAACGCAGGCGACGCACTTTTTATTATGAAGGACGATGTGTTTCTGGACTGCAACTCCTTGACGCTTGAGATCTTCGGCTGCAAGAGAAAGGACATCGTCGGTCAGACGCCCTACAGAATCTCTCCTCCCAATCAGCCGGACGGTTCAGTCTCCAAGGAACGCGTCTTTGGCTACATCAACGCCGCTCTTGAGGGAAAGCCGCAGAGATTTTACTGGCGGCATATCCGGTTTGACGGCACCGAGTTCGATGCCGAGGTCTCGTTGAATTGCCTGGAGCTGGGCGGGCAGGTTATGGTGCAGGCGATTGTTCGTGACATCACCGAGCGCAAGCAGGCAGAGGAGAAGGCGCAAGAGTATCTTGAGAACGTGATGTTTTTGTCTGAAACGGCCATGGGATTCGTCGAGCTTACCCCTGATGCCGATATCTACCAGATTATAGAGGAGCAACTGAAGTACCTGACAGGCAAGGGGTTTGTGCTGATCAACTCATTCGATGCGGATTCCGATGAGTTTACTGTTCGTGCGTTTGCTGGTGATCCAAAGGGGCTGAAGGCCTCTTTTAAGCTGATCGGCAGAAGCGTCCTGGGCGCGAGGTTTCCGATACCCCCTGAAGCGAGACGCGGTCTTACCAGCGGCAAGCTGGAGAAGGTTCAGGGAATCTTTGAGCTTTCCGGAGGCGGAATGCCCAGGGGTATCTGCAATGCGGTGGAAAAGCTTCTTGGATTGGGCCGGATATACGCGATGGGCTTTAGCAGGAAGGATGAACTATTCGGCTCGGTCATCATCCTGCTGCCCAGGGGCGTCGAGTTGAAAAACAAAAACGTCGTCGAAACCTTTATCAACCAGGCCTCGGTGACACTCCAGCGCAGACAGGCAGAGCAGTCGCTCAAAGAAAGCGAGGAGAAGTTCCGCACCATCAGCACTTCGGCCCAGGATGCCGTCATCATGCTTGACAATGAAGGCAATCTTTCCTATTGGAACGAGGCCGCCGAGAGGATATTCGGCTACACAAGGGAAGAGGTGCTCGGCAAGGAGTTTCGCACCCTTCTTACCCCGGAAACGTATCATGAGCTTTACAAAGAAGGGTTTGCCAGGTTCAGCAAAACAGGGGAAGGACCGATAATAGGAAAAACCCTCGAACTTTCAGGTCTCCGGAAGGACGGTTCGCAGTTTCCCGTAGAGCTTTCCGTTTCGTCGGTAAAGATAAAGGGTAAATACCACGCGATCGGCATCATGCGCGACATCACCGAGCGAAAACGGACCGAGTTGCAACTGCAAGTGAGAGCCCGACTGTTGGATAGCCTGCGTGAGACGAATACCGTTGATGGTTGTCTTCAATCGGCTTGCGAGGCCGTCCGTGATGCGGGATTATTTGCCCGGGCGGTTTTCACGATAAAGAACGAGAAGGGAGAAACCACGCATCTCGCTCAGGTTGGACTGCCTCCAGAGCTTATTGAGCGGTTGGACAGGAACCCCCCGGCTTCAAAAGAGATGTTCAAACATATGATAAGGCCGGAGTTCAAGATAAGCCATTCCTATTTTGTCCCCAGGGAAGCGGGAGTAAACTTTGAGCAAAGCGGCAGGTATATTGTGCAGAACTCGAAGGCGACTGAAGGCACTGATTCGTGGAAAAAGGGAGATGAGCTGTTCGTTCCCATGCTCGGCATGGACGGTTCTACAGAGAGCTATCTTTCCGTTGATACGCCGGTTAACGGAAAGAGGCCAGACAAGGCGACTGTCCTGCACCTTGAAGATATCGTGGATGTTGTCGCCCGTCAAATCCACGAGATTTACAACGTCAACGTCCTGCGTGAGTCAGAGGAGCGCTACCGCGCATTCACGGAGGAGGCGCTGGTCGGCGTCTACATTTATCAGCAAGGGAAATACCTTCTTGTAAATCGGGCGATGGCAGAGATTACCGGCTACTCGGAGGATGAGTTGCTTAATATGGAACCTCAAACGCACTCTCTACCGGGAGATAGAAACTCTCTGGATAAACGGAAGGAGATTTGGGAACAGGATACAAAGGATTCAATGGAATACACCATTAATATCCGCAGGAAGAATGGGGAGACCGCAGTGCTCGAAGTCAGGGTGCGCTCTATTCCTTACGGCGAGAAGGTTGCATACCTCGGTAACTGCGTGGACATCACCGAACGCGTGCGCCAGCGGGAACAGATTGAGCAGGCCAGGGAAAAGTGGGAGCGTACGTTTGATTCGATTTCCGATCTGGTGATGATCGTTGACCCTGAAGGATGTATCCAGAGGGTCAACAAAGCGGTTGGCAGCTACATCGGTTTGGGTCTCGAAGACCTGCGAGGGAAAAATTATCTTGAGGTTTTTCATCCGGGAAACCTGGAGAACGTACAGGAGTTCTACACCAAAGCCATTCAATCCAAGGTTTCCGCATCCTTTGAGATTAAAGACCCCGAGAAGGAGAGAGTGTTTTGGGTCTCAATTTCGCCGTTGTTTTCCCAATCAGGAAACGCGGTAGCTACCGTTGCCGTGGCTCGGGATATTACCGATATGCGAAGGATAGAGAAAGCCCTGATGGAATCGGAGATACAATTCCGCGGGCTTGCCGAAAGCGTCCAGGATATCATATTCAGCATAGATGTTGATGGCAGTATACTTTATCTCAACCCTGCCTTTAAGGAAAGCCTGGGCGAGGATCCGAAAGATTTCATAGGTACGAACATCAAGGATCTGTTCGGGGAGTTTGAGTTAAACGGTGATACGTATGAGGAACTGAATGAGTATCTTGAGAATCCTGAAGAAAATCCCGTGCTGCCTCTTTTCGATTTAGAAGTCAGAAATAAGAAAAATCGCAAACACATTCTGGAAATATCGGTGCGCTTTTTATCGGGTCAGTTCATAGGCATTGCCCGTGACGTCACGGAACGCAAACGGATGGAGCAGCAGCTGCTGCGCGCCTCGAAGTTTGCCTCAATCGGGGTGTTAGCCGCCGGGCTGGGACACCAGGTGAATAACCCGCTGGCTTCGATACTTGCCACCTCCACTGCCCTTAGAGAAATGCTTATGAATTCGGGTGAGTTATCTGATAACCTGGGTAGGAAGATGGATGGCTACCTTACTGCCATGGAACAGCAGTTGGATAGAACCCACCGGGTCGTTTCCAGCCTGATTGAGTTTGCCAAGGAACAGAAGATAGACGTAATGCCCTACAACGTAAATCATATCGTACGCGAGGCTCTGCAGTTTATCTCCCAGCATCTTTCCTTCAAGGACATTTCGTTCGAGTTATCCCTTGATGAAAGTCTGCCTTTGGCCAGTGTCAATCGCGAAGCCCTGCAGAAGACGATTATAAAAGTTGTGCAGAACGCTTTTGAGGCCATGGAAAGGCGGGGTAAGCTTAGCATTGAAACCGAAAATTGGGGGGGGGATATGATCAGGATATCCATAAGTAACGACGGCCCTGCTATCCCCGTCGAGATAAGAGACGAGATATTCGAACTTCTATTTACCACCAAGACCGCCCAGAAGGGTACAGGTCTCGGGCTTCCCATAAGTGCAATGCTTCTCGAACATTTCGACGCTCGCTTATATCTGGAAGATAGCAGGGACGGTGAAACTATTTTTGTTATTGAAGTTCCAATCCAAGTAAGGAGTAATAGATGAAAACTTCCCGGAATTCAAAAGATTCTATAAAAGTGCTGCTGGTTGACGATGAAGAGTTGTTTCGTGAGATGACAGCGGAAACCTTGAATGGCAAGGGGTTTAAGGTGGTAGCTGCAAACAGCGCTGAGCAGGCGTTGAGCAGGCTGGATTCGCAGCTCTTTGACGTGGTGCTTCTGGACGTTCGCATGCCGGGCATGGACGGCATGGAACTGTTAGGTAAGTTGAGAGAAGAGCGTCCCACTCAGCAGGTCGTGATGCTTACCGGCAACGCCACTGTTTCCATGGCTATCGACGCCATGAAGCTTGGGGCTTTCGATTTCCTGGTTAAGCCCGCCAAAATAGACGATCTTATCATGACAATCCAGCGTGCCGTAGAACACGGGCAAATGCAGAGACGCAACATCGTGTTGGAAAAGGAACTAAAGCGCAGCAAGGGGGCAGGCCGTGTTATTGGTGAAAGCGAAGCCATAAAGAAGGTCTTCGAGTTCATTGAAAAAACGTCACCGTCCGACCTCCCGATTCTTATAACGGGGGAAAGCGGGACAGGCAAGGAGTTGGTGGCCCGAGCGATCCATGATCACTCGAGACGCGCCTTGCGTCCCTTGATAGTCGTAGACGGGTCTACGCTGCATGAGCAACTCTTGGCTTCCGAACTTTTCGGTCACGAGAGGGGAGCTTTTACGGGCGCGCATCAAAAAAAGGTCGGTCTGTTCGAGGTAGCCGACAGGGGCAGCATTTTTCTTGATGAAATAGGGGAGCTTTCGCCCCCGAACCAGACCGCTTTGCTCAGGGTTATAGAGTACGGTACGTTCAGACCGGTGGGAGCCGTGAAAGAGATTCAAACCGACGTGCGGATTATTGCAGCCACCAATAGAGATCTCGAAGGAGCCGTTGAAGCCGGAGAGTTTCGTAAGGATCTCTACTTCCGTCTTAAAGCGTTGACTGTCAACGTACCTCCATTGAGAGAACGTCGTACCGACATACCCCTTCTCGCCGAATATTTCCTCAAGAAGTGCGAGAGTTCGGTAAGAGCCTCTGTAACACTCTCAAAGGAAGCTCTGCAAACCCTTGTTTCTTACAATTGGCCGGGCAACATCCGTGAGCTGCTTCACGTAATAGAACTTGCGATGTTGTTTGCCATAGAAGATGGGGAAATTAAACCTCATCATCTGCCTGAAGAAGTAAGAAAGGGCAGTGGCAAGCAAACGCCCGTAAACGGTATCCCGGAAGAGAATCAGGAAGAAGAGATAAGGCCGGAAGAATTGGCTGGAAACGCCCTGGAGAGCCTTGAGGAATTACGGAACAGGTGTGAGCATAAGCACATAACGAAGATAATGAATCAATTCGATGGAAACAAGTCGCAGACCGCCAGGGCCCTTGGCATAAGCCGGGCGCTTTTATATAAGAAACTTCACCATTTTGGGATCGCCTAGGAGGCTGCTTGAAATTAACCAGAGCCTGCCCCTTGGGCGCACAATGCGCCCATAGGGTACAGAGAGCACAGAGGACACAGAGCGAAAATCGGCAAGCAACGATAAGGCCTGTATCTACGTAGCTTGCCTGAGTCAAGGTTTCCTTTTAGTCTGTGATAATCTGCGAAATCTGTGGTTTATTCGACATTCTCAGACACCCTCCCAGCCCGTTATCGTCTCCGGTTATCTACGTATCCGGGCACAAAAGTGTATTGATTAGTGACACTTTCGGGTCAAATCCTTTTAAAAGTGTATGGATTCGTGACAGTCCTTGCTAATTTTAAGTTAATGTCTTAAAGCTAAGTGACGAAAGTGTAACTCTTATCTGCGATGTGCGAACTTGGTACGCCAATTGCTGTATATATGAGCGAGCTAAGGTTTACGATTAAACAAGGAGGCTAATATGAAGCGTTCCCTGGTCTTGGTGATATTCATCGCAGGAATGCTGGTTCCGGCGATTGCACAAACCGTTACGGATCTTCACTTCAACCACGGTGATTCGGCTCACTACTGGGTCAACTGCGATCTCGTGTACAACATAGATCTCAATATCAACAGCACCCACGTGTGGGATATGACCGTTCCTTTCGGCCCGGAAAAGATGGAAACCATGGAATTAGCTGAAGTTGAACAAGGGTTTTACTGTTCTCAATTTCCTTATGCTGAATGGGTAGCATTCAACAATGACCATGCATATGGGGAAATTTCCGAAGCCTACATGGGCCGTAACGGCAATACGATAC
>JAUVJT010000196.1 GCA_030592225.1 Candidatus Stahliibacteriota bacterium
CCTGGGCTTCAAAACACCCCTCGAAGTCGCTAACCTTAGTGTTGCACTTCAACGTTGAATGTAGGGTATGCAATGCAAAAATCAAAATGCAAATCTTAAATTTTAAATTGACGGAGAATTCCAGAAATTATTAAAATGAAATCACTGAGAGAAACCTCATTAAATTTGAATTTTGCACTTTGCATTTTAGATTTTGCAATAAGCGGTGTGATTATTCTTCTTCCTCAAGCTGAGCGATTATCTCCTCCGTTTGCTCAAGCTGCACTTTGAGGTGATTGCGCAGCTGCACCAACCTCTCACGCTTCAACTGACGCTCGTATTGGCGGCGCTTCAACGTCTGTTCGCAGGAGATGCGGCACACCCGCATCATCACCTCCTCCAGCCTGGCGAACTCGCGCGGGTTGAGCGAATAGGAGATGAAGTAGGAGTGCCGCTGGTCAATCACCAGCTCAAGCTCCTTGAGAACCTTCAGGTGCTGGGATACCGCGCTTTGGCTTATGCCCAGCTGATGGGCCAGGTCACCCACGTCCAGAGGCCCTTGCTTGAGCACCTCGATGATCTGCATCCGGCTCTCGGTTCCCAGTGCGCGAAGTATCCGGGCCCGCTGTTCTAAAGTAATCCTGCGCATCTTTCTCCTACTATTTTAGTATCTGCTAAAAGGATTATAGGTGCCGAACTCATCGTGTCAAGCAAAAAGCTTATCCGCAGATTGCGCAGAGTCGAAGCAGGGACGACGCATACCCTGTGATTGTCCAGCCCGCCTTCGTTACCCGCGAGCACTATCTGCAGGCCGGCGAACAACTCAAACGCAAGAAGGATCCACCTGGCTTCTCTGTACCTGTTGGAGAAGTATTGACAGATCAGTTCTCCTGATTATAGTTCAACCATGGAGAATTGGCAGGCGATGAGGGAACGCATGGGCAGGTTTCCCCGCACTATCCTGATAATACTGGCGCTTGTTATCTTCAATCCCTTGCCGGCGCAATGGAGCGCTGAGGGCGTTGTTTCAGACCTCAAGTCCGCAACGGTCACCGTCATAACCTATGACGAAGACGGGGGCGCGCTTACCAGGGGGTGCGGTTTCTTTACCGGCGAGGACGGGCACCTGGTAACGAATCGTCACGTAATAGAAGGATCGCATCACGCCGAGGTGCGTTTTCCCGACGGACAATCCTATGCCGTGGAAGGGGTTATTGCCGAGGACGTTGAAGCCGATCTCATAAAGCTCTCAGTGGACGTTCCGGCGCAGTCGCTAAAGGTCTTTCCGGTGGCTCCTCTGCCGGCTAAGGTAGGGGAACGGATAGTGGTGATTGGTCCCCAGAAAGGTGCGCGGGATTCCAGTCGGGAAGTGCTGACTGGAAATATTGCCGCGGTCAGGAACATTGGTGGGTTTGGAACCATTATTGAGATGTCGGCGGCTGTTTCGGCAGGTTTTAGCGGAAGTCCTGTGGTTAACATGAAGGGCGAGGTGGTGGGGATAACCACTTTCCAGGTGTTAAGGAAGGGTGAGTTCAACTTTGCGGTTCCCGCGTCCCGGTTGGAAAATCTTATCCCCAAACCGGGTAAAGAGATTCAGAAATGGGAGCAGGAACGTCGCTTCAAGAGCAACGGCTCCAACGAGGAGCTTTACCTTGACGGCGTGCATCTGCTTTGGTGCAAGGATTGGAAAGCGGCGCTCGTCTGTCTTGACGAGGTGGTTGAAGATAATCCTCTCTACGTTGTGGCCTATCCCTTGATAGCCTACTGCAACATGGAGTTGGAGCGCTGGCAGGAGGCGATTGACGCCTACTACCAGTCGTTGCTTATCAATCCCTCCGACGGCTGGGCCTATCACAATATTGCCGTATGTTACGGTAAACTGGAGCGTTGGGGAGAGGCTATGGCTGCATACAGGCAGGCGATTCGTCTTGCTCCCGATAACGTTCATTCCTACTGCGGCCTGGGTATGGCTTATGTAAAGATTGGAAGCTGGGAAGACGCCAGTGTGAACTTTCGCAAGGCGGTGCAGCTGGACCCCGGATTCAGCGAAGCGCATTACGGGTTGGGTCTTTCTTACTGGGTGGCGGATGATATGGATGCTGCATGGCGCCAGTATCACATTCTCAAAAAGCTGGACGAGAGGCTGGCTGACGATCTGCTGGGTTACCTGAAAGAATAATCCTGTCTGCTTTTAATCAAAGAATTCTTCGGAGTATCTTGTTTTGGTTTTCCGTCCTGCGAATAAAAAAGGGGGTATAGTTGAAGTCTGGATCAGGTCTGAGACATCGCCTGTTTGATTAAGGTGTCTATCTCTGATACAATCCTGCGTTTTACCTCGTAGGCTTCCTTGGCCAGAAGCCGTTCGGCTTCGTTTTTCCATTCCAGGCTCAGTCTGTGCAGGAATTCTAATTTTTTCATTGGATCTATGACCTCGCCGTCCGGGCCGGTGGTGGTGTCGGCGTAAATCAATATCCTGGTCTCCAGGGGCAATTCTGCGGTCTGGGGAAGGGCGTGAGCTTCTACCATCTCGGCTAAGTCGTTGTACCCTTTTTCCTTGATGATTTCGGCGCCCACTTTTGCGTGGTCAAGACCGTGCGAACGTGTTCGTCCTATATCGTGCAGTAATGCGGCAGCGACTGCCTGCTCGACATTTATTTTATGTTTTGCCCCTTTTAGAATTCCACATATGGTCTCTACGCGATGCGCTACCCCCTCGCAGTGCTGGCGCACACTATCGTCAACTTCAAGCTCGACAATTATCTCACGAGCCTTATCGGTAGTTATTTTATTCATATACCCACAAACCTCTATTCAATTATGGGGAAACTTCCCCTTTTGTCAAGCTCTTATGCCCAGGAGGGGCAGCACCGCTTTGGCGAACGCCTGGGGGGTTTCTCTGGCCGGGTTGTGCACCGGTTGGCTAATTTTGCATATGGTGAGAGCCTCAAAGCAGTGTCCGTAGTAGCGCTCAAACGCCGCAACCTGTCCGAACGTGGCTGTGGGCAGGGGGAATACGGTCGGGACTTTCACTTTGGGTCGTGCGTAAAGGTTAGTCTCCCGCGCATAGCGGTACATGGCGCGCAAAAAAGCGCCCATGACGTGAGTGGGTACTTTCAACAACCGGCTCTTGGTGTATCCTGAACCCTGATCACCACCTTCCTCCAGGGGAAACATCTTCATTATCAGCGCTATCCCGGGTTGGGTCTTAAAGAGCAGCCGCAGAAACAAATCACCAATCACCGGGTAGATCAAAAGGTAAAAGTAGGCCGGCATGAACCCGTGCGGCTCGTTGATGATGAGGTGGGTTAGCCGTTCCGGGTGCTGGTAGGCGTACTCCAGTGCCACGTTTGCCCCGATGCAGTTGCCCATCAGGGTAATCTTGCCCAGACCCATCTTGTCCGTAAATGTATCAATCCAGCGCACCATGTCATCTAGGGTGTAATCTTTTCCTCTCAGCGGAACGCAGCCGTACCCTGGCCAGGCAAGCTGGTAGACGGTAAAATGCGGATTGAAATAGGGGGCAATGGTATCGAACGTGCGCTCGTACCCGGCCCAGCCATGCACGCAGACCATTGGCGGGCCTGAACCGGTCGTCTGAGAGCTTATCCGCTGGTCGCCAACGTCAACGCTTGGAAACTTCTCTCGCATTGGTCAAGGATAGGCGCAGCGCCTCTTATGTCAAGATTACTCTACCTTGTAGATTGTATCCTGCCCGTTGTAGAAGTAGAGGAGACGGTCGGATAAACTGTGCGAACCTATTTCGTCATAGCGGAATAAAAGGGATTGTCGAATTACACCTATTCCTATCAAACGAAAAGTAGATACAGAATTGGTTTCCTTATCGTGCGA
Organism: Candidatus Stahliibacteriota bacterium; assembly: GCA_030592225.1. Classification (GTDB taxonomy): domain Bacteria; phylum Hydrothermota; class Tepidihabitantia; order B3-TA06; family B3-TA06; genus B3-TA06. The sequence goes on from JAUVJT010000196.1 coordinate 3,829, forward strand.
ATACACTACTTTCAAAACGAGGGTATCGCCATTGTAGCTTACATCGAATTCTTGGTTACTGTCAGTTTTGGATTTCTCTTTAGGAACAAGACGGATTGTATCCTTCATAAAGCCC
>JAUVJT010000170.1 GCA_030592225.1 Candidatus Stahliibacteriota bacterium
GGTGTTGTTTCTGAAGCTATTGAAAATATTAAGGAGAAGAAAATTACTGCTAATGTTTTAATGGTTATAGCGGCGTTAGCATCATTTTTCATTTTACATGGGCAAGAAGAACCCTGAAGTCCATTCGCAAACGAGGAATCAAGAACGACCCCAACCGAATCACAGATATCTTCAGCATACAAAATGCCTGAAGTTTCCCACAACTCCAACGCCTCCGCCTCATCGTCTATATCCGCCGCAGCAAGAGTGCCGGTAAGGAATTGCGCGGTTACGTCCATGGTGAAAATGAACCCTTCCAGGAATCCTATCTCAAAGGTGCGTTCGACTATCGTCTCGCGAAGCGCCCTGTTCTTGCCGCAAAAAACCGATGCCAGCATCAGCAGGGCAAGCAATAATGCGAGTTTCTTTCTCATGTCCGGAGTATAAGCAGGGGAAAAGGGAAGTCAATCATTGACAGTTTTACCCACAGGAGTATTATCCAACATGCGGCGATTAATTATCCCTTTCCTGCTTTTGACAGTTGGATTCCTCCACTGCGCCAGGGAAAATATCTGCGAAGAAACACGTTTCCCAATGGACACCTACGTTCGCATCAAGGTGTGGGGAGCCTCGGAGGATAGTTTGCAGAAAGCGGTAGACGAATCATTTGCCGAAATTGATCGCATAGATTCCCTTACCAGCGTATTCTCGCCTCACAGCGCGGTGTATGCCTTAAACAAGGAAGGGATGCTAGTCTCGCAGGAGGTTACCGGACTGTTGAGTAAAGCGTTGGAGGCAGCCCGGCAAAGCAACGGCGCATTCGATCCCACGGTGATGCCGTTGATCGAACTCTGGGGATTCTACGATTCATCAGGAACCAAACGCGCGGTGCCTTCAGCAGAAGAGATTAAGGAGGCGCTGAAATTAATCGGCTACGAGACGGTGGTAATCTCAGGCGACACAATACAAACCTATCCCAAACACGTTAAGGGTGCGTTGCGAGTAAAGGATGCGTTACGGGTAGAGGATGTATCACGAGATATGTCACGGGGGGTGTCACGGGGTGTGTTACGGGATGTGTTACGGGTGTTGCGGGGGGTGTTACGGGATGTGTTACGGGTAGACCTTTCCGGCATTGCCAAAGGCTATGCCGTTGACAGAGCAGTCGGGACGCTTCGGGAGCAAGGCGTCCAGAGGGGAATCGTGGACGCGGGCGGAGATATTCGCTGCTTTGGTGGAAAAAAGAACGGCTGGACCATAGGCATCAGGCATCCCAGGCAAGACGATTTGTTGGGGATAATCCATATAGACTCGGGCGCAGTGGCTACCTCAGGCGACTACGAGAACTTTTTCGAGCTTGACGGCGTCCGGTATCATCACCTTATAGACCCGGCAACCGGGTTCCCTGCACGGGGAACTCTATCGGCGACCGTGACAGCGCCCACTGCCACTCAGGCGGACGCCTGGGCAACCGCGCTTTTTATACTTGGAAGGGAAGGAATTGCCCTGCTTGAGGAACTTGAAGGTCTTGAAGGACTGATTGTTACGGCAGACGAGGAGATATTAACAACCAATGGATTCCCGGAGATAAAGGAGAAATGAAAGAAGCTTTATTTTATGAGAGATTGAAGGATAACACGGTCAAATGCAACCTGTGTTTTCATGGGTGTGTGTTGAAGGATGGAAAAACCGGATTGTGCCTTGCGCGCCGCAACGTGGAAGGCAAACTGATTGCACAAACCTACGGCAAACTGGTGGCCGCGCATCTGGACCCCATAGAAAAGAAACCGCTTTATCACTTCCATCCCGGGGAGATGATTTTCTCGGTGGCGGCCAACGGCTGCAACCTGGCCTGTCCCTTTTGTCAGAACGCGGAAATATCCCGTCATCGCACCCGGGGCAGGGACCTGACGCCTGCAGAACTTATTGACGCCGCCATGGCAGCGGCCTCCAAAGGCATAGCCTACACCTACACCGAACCTTTGGTGTGGTACGAGTACGTTCTGGATACCGCCAAGCTGGCGCATGAGAAAGGTCTTTACAACGTGATTGTCTCCAACGGAACCATCAACCCCGAACCTCTCAAAGGCCTTCTCCCCTATCTGGACGCGGCGAATATCGACCTGAAAGGCGACACAGAGTTCTACAACAACGTGGTGCAAGGCGATAGGGAAAGCACCCTGCGCACCATCCGTATGCTGCATGATGCAGGCGTACACGTGGAGATAACCAATCTTCTTATCCCTGAGACCAATGACTCACCTGAACAGATAGATGAATTACTCTCGTATATTGAGGATTTAGATCGGACAATCCCCCTGCATCTATCGCGTTATTTTCCCTACGGTTCTTATACTGCCCAACCCACCTCGGTCAAAATCATGCTGCGCGCCTACCAGCAAGCTCACGCCCGCCTGCCTTACGTATATTTGGGGAATCTCGTTCTCCTCGAAGGTCAAAATACCCTGTGTCCCGATTGCGGCACCCTGCAGGTCAAACGTACCGGCTACGGTGTCGAAGTGGATAACATCAAAAACAATCACTGCACCAATTGCGGCCGCCAGGTTGACGTAGTGCTGTGAAACCCTGGCCCAAGCGCGGTGATCTGATTCTGTTTGCCGTCCTGCTTGCACTTTCACTGACAGGATGGCTGACGATTCACCTGCTGCGTTCTCGCAACGCTCCAACTTCGCTGCAAATAGACGCTTCGGAACAGACGTTCGCGCTCCCCTTGAATGATACCGTGCTGGTTATACCCGGGCCTCTGGGAGATACAAAAGTAATCGTTGAGGATGGAAAGGTGTGGGTCGAGGAGGCAACCTGCCCGCAAAAGATATGCAAAAGACAGGGGAAGATAGCGCTGCCAGGCCAGAGCATAATCTGCCTGCCCAACCGGATAGTGATAACGATAAAAGGGGAAATCCAGCCTGATGCCGTCACCTACTAAACCCCGTAACACCCGCAACACCCGTAACACCACCCGTACCCTTCCAGGGCAGAGTCTGCCCCTTGAGGTGCCGATTTTACTGCGCCTCATAGGGTATTCTCACAATAAGCCGGAGCATACGCTCCGGTCACAAGGACATAACACCCGTAACACAACCTGCAACACAACCCAACACGACTCCGACCCTTCCTCGCAGCTTCAAAGATGATGGGAATAAATAAGTCAGGCGAGAAGAAATCTGCACCTCTCTCTCCTCGGCAACGTAATCTTGCCTTGCTGGCCGGGCTGTCGGTTGCCCTGTACACGGTAGAGAACCTTATCCCCCTGCCCATCCCCTGGTTAAGGATAGGGGTGGGCAACATAGGGGTTCTGCTTGCTCTTTACGTGCTTTCCCCGCTGGACGGTTTTTTTGTGCTATTGATTAAGGTAGTGGTAGGTTCCCTGTTTTCCGGACGATTCCTGTCTCCCTTCTTTTTATTCGCCCTTGGCGCGGGCATACCTGCCTACTGGGTGATGGCCGGGGTAAAGAAAATTGCCGGACGATGGCTCGGACCGGTGGGGGTAAGTATTGCAGGAGCGGTTTCGCACAATATATTCCAGCTGGGTATTGCGTATCTCATTGTAGTTCAGAACGTTACTGTCTGCTACCTGGCGCCCCTGCTCGTCGGATTGGGCACCATCTCAGGCGCGTTGATAGGTGCGATGGTACGAGCCATCCTGCCCCGCCTGAAGATTGACACCCCTTCCAAACCGAGTAAGATGGACAAATGACCGAAGTGAAATCAAAAAGCCGATGGAAAAAACGCATCGGCGGCGCGTTATGGGGTGCGTTGCTGGGTGCGCTGCTGGGAACAGCCGCATCGTCGGCTTTGCAGCCTGTAGTTAAGACTCCATGGCTCAAAGGGTTGTTAATCGAAGGAATGAACGTGGGTATCCCCGAACTCGACACCACCCTGGGATTCTTCAGCCTCAAGCTCGGTTTCAGCTTCCGCTTCACCCTGCTTTCAGCGGCCCTTATGCTAACCATCGCTGCCCTCATGCTGTTCCTTCCCTTCCGTGACCCGTAACACACCTTAGAGGAACCGGTAAGACACGACTCCTGCTTCCAACTAACCGTTTGCAGATATCAGGCAACATTTCAAGGGATGAATACGTCCTATCTTACGTAAAACGTTTATTGTAAATCGAAGGAGCGGCATGTTAAGCTACACTGAACTTATCAATCCTACCGACGAAAGGGTCAAAAAAATCCTCCAGGCGGGCGAGACACACTTCCAGAGATATGGGTTTCGCAAGTCCTCGATCGGGGATATCTGTAAAGATGCAGGGCTTTCCAAACCAACGTTCTACAAATACTTTGACAAGAAAGAAACCCTGTTCTTCGCAGTTATAATCTACCTGGGGCGCAACTTCTTTACCGCTTACGTGGAGCGAGTCAAAGGACTTACCAAGACCTCTGAAAAACTTGCCGCCTATCTTGAAACGATGGAAAAGTATCTGCGTGCCAATACATTGTTCGCCGAGGTGTTTACCCATAACCCGGAGCTTCGCAAGAGCTGGTCTGGAAATCCTTTAAGCAAAGAGTCGTATCTGTACGGAGTGGATTTTATTGAAAAGATTATACTTCAGGGCATCGCCTCGGGTGAATTCCGGGTGGCCGATCCCCGCAGAACCGCCCACGTGATATCGCTGAGCACGTTTCTTTTCTCGGTCTTTGAACCGGA